>JAEZZV010000264.1 GCA_023418375.1 Actinomycetes bacterium
CCCGCCCCCGCCCGCCCCCCCCCCCCCCCCCCCCCCCCCCCCCCCCCCCCCCCCCCCCCCCCCCCCACGAGGTGCCCGGGCACCGCCGGCGCCAGCAGCCGCGGGCCCGCCCGGGCGGCATCGACAGCGAGGTCGAAGTGAGGAACAGGCAATGACAGGACCAGAGCCCGTCGTCCAGATGACGGGGATCTCCATCGAGTTCCCCGGCGTCAAGGCGCTCGACGGCGTCGACTTCCGGCTGTTCCCCGGCGAGGTGCACTCGCTGATGGGGGAGAACGGCGCCGGGAAGTCCACCCTCATCAAGGCGCTGACCGGCGTCTACAAGATCGACGCGGGGACGATCCTGGTCCAGGGCGCGGAGCGCCGGTTCCACGGCACCGCCGACGCCCAGTCGGCCGGCATCTCCACCGTGTACCAGGAGGTCAACCTCTGCACGAACCTCACCATCGGTGAGAACGTCATGCTGGGCCACGAGGTGCGCGGCCCCTTCGGCATCAGCTGGCCGGCCACCTTCCGCGCCGCGACGAAGGCGCTGGAGACCCTCGGGCTGGGTCACCTCGACCCGCGCCGCCCGCTGTCGTCGATCTCGATCGCGCTGCAGCAGCTCGTGGCGATCAGCCGCGCGATGGCGACCGACTCGCGCGTCCTCATCCTCGACGAGCCGACCTCGAGCCTCGACGCCGCCGAGGTCGCCCAGCTCTTCGACGTCGTCCGCAAGCTCCGCGACCAGGGCGTCGCGATCCTCTTCGTCTCGCACTTCCTGGACCAGGTCTACGCGATCAGCGACCGCGTGACCGTGCTGCGCAACGGCCAGCACCAGGGCGAGTACATGCTGCGCGACCTGCCCCGCGCCAAGCTCATCGCCACGATGATCGGCAAGGACCTCGAGACGCTCGCATCCCTGGAGTCCACCCGCTCCGAGCGTGCGGCCGCCCGTTCCGGCGAGCCCCTGCTGCGCGCGGACGGCATCGGCCGCAAGGGCTCGATGGAGCCGACCGACGTCGAGGTGCACCGCGGCGAGGTCGTCGGCTTCGCCGGGCTCCTGGGCTCGGGTCGCACCGAGCTCGCCCGCCTGCTCTACGGCGCCGACAAGGCCGACACCGGCAGCATCACGCTCGACGGCCGCAAGGTCGCGCTGACCAGCCCGGTCGCCGGTCTGGACAACCGCATCGCGTTCTCCACCGAGAACCGGCGCGACGAGGGCATCGTCGGCGACCTCACGGTCCGCGACAACGTCGTCCTCGCCGTCCAGGCCAAGCGCGGCTGGGCCCGGCCGCTCTCCCGCAAGGAGGCGGACGAGATCGTCGGCAGGTACATCACGGCGCTCAACATCCGCCCCGCGAACCCGAACATGCTCGCGGGCAACCTGTCCGGCGGGAACCAGCAGAAGGTGCTGCTGGGCCGCTGGCTTGCCACCCAGCCCGAGCTGCTCATCCTCGACGAGCCGACCCGCGGCATCGACGTCGGCGCCAAGGCCGAGATCCAGGACAGCGTGGCCAAGCTCGCGGGCGACGGCGTCTCCGTGGTCTTCATCTCCTCCGAGCTCGAGGAGGTCGTGCGCATCAGCGACCGCATCCTCGTCCTCAAGGACCGGGCGAAGATCGGCGAGATCCAGAACGGTCCGAACGTGACCGCGCAGCAGGTGGTCGAGCTGATCGCCGCGCACGGCGACGGCGCCGACGGGCCGGAGGCCCCCTTCCCGTCCGGCGACGATCCCGACGACAATCACCCCGACGGCGCCGGTGCCGGCGCCCCGACCACGGAAGGGGAGTCGGCCGCGTGAACGCCCCCAGCCCCACGTTCGGTGCGCGCCTCGCCGAGCTCGTCCGCAAGCCCTTCTTCTGGGGGATCGTCGCGATCCTCCTGCTGCTGGTCGTGAACCTGCTCAAGGACCCCAGCTACCTCGCGATCCGGGTCAACCCCGCCAACGGGAACCTCGCGGGCAACCTGCTCGACATCCTGCGGGCGTCCGCCCCGGTGCTCATGGTCGCCACGGGCATGTCCCTGGTCATCGCGACCGCGGGCATCGACCTCTCCGTCGGCTCCGTGATGGCCGTCGCCGGCGCGGTCTCCATGGAGTACCTGCAGAGCACCGGCGAGGCGTCCTCGCTCGGTGCGGCGCTCGTCGCCATCGGGATGTCCATCGGGCTCGGCGCGCTGCTCGGCACGGTGAGCGGCCTGCTGGTCGCCAAGGTCGGGCTGCAACCGTTCATCACGACGCTCGTCATGATGCTCGCCGGCCGTGGCCTGGCGAAGGTCATCACGTCCGGCCAGAACACCACGGCGACGAACGAGCAGTTCCGCTGGATGGCGAACGGCTACGTGCTCGGCTTCCCGGTGGTGTTCCTGCTGGCGGTCGCCATCGTGGTGCTCGTCATCGTCGTCGTCCGGCGCAGCGCGCTCGGCATGATGATCGTCTCGATCGGCATCAACCCGCGGGCGAGCCGGATGGCGGGCATCAAGCCGGCCGGCCTGCTCGTCACGGTGTACGCGCTGAGCGGTGCGCTCGCCGCCATCGCGGGCATGTTCGCCGTCTCGAGCGTGATGACCGTCGACGTCTCCCAGACCGGCTACCAGCTCGAGATGGACGCGATCCTCGCGGTCGTCGTCGGTGGCGGCACGCTCGCCGGCGGACGCCTGTCCATGGGCGGTGCCGCGGTCGGCGCGCTGCTCATCGCGACGCTCGACAAGACGGTCGTGTTCCTCGGGGTGCCGTCGTCGGCCACCCCGGCCTTCAAGGCCACCGTCATCCTCATCCTCTTCCTGCTGCAGGCCGAGAACGTGCGGAACCTGCTGCGGTCCAGGCGACCAAGACCCGCCTCGCTCACCGAGACGGTCGAGACGAAGGCGAGCGTGGCGGCATGAGCGTCACCACACCCACCACCCCCACGCCGACGACGCCGCCGGCGCAGGCGCCGGGCACCCCCCGGGGCGCGGGGCGCGTGCTCGCCTGGTTCGCCGACACGTGGCGTGCCAACGCTTCGGCGCTGCCGACGGTCGCCGCCGTCGTGATCTTCATCGCGATGATCGTCTACGGCGAGACCGCGTACGGGCGGATCGTGCAGTACAGCACGCTGTCGAACCTGCTGATCAACAACGCCCACCTGATCATCATCGCCATCGGCATGACCATGGTGATCATCAGCGGCCAGGGTGGCATCGACCTGTCCGTGGGCGCGGTCATCGCGTTCTCGAGCGTCTCGGGCGTGCTGCTGGCGAACGCCGGCTGGAACCCGTACCTCGTGATGGTGCTGATGGTCGGCTTCGGCTCGGTGTTCGGCCTCGCGTCCGGGGTGCTCATCCAGTACTTCAACGTCCAACCGTTCATCGCGACCCTGGCGATGATGTTCCTCGGCCGCGGCCTGGCGTCGATGCTCAGCACCGTGCCGGAGCGGCTCGCGGACGACTCGCCCATCCGCGACGTCGGCGAGGTCATCAAGATCATCGACGGCGAGAAGGTCAACGACCTAACGATCTCGCCGGGCGTGATCATCGCGCTCGTGGTCGTGCTCGTGGCGTTCTTCGTCATGCACCGCACGCGCCTCGGCCGCACGATCTACGCGATGGGCGGCTCGCGCCAGTCGGCGGCCCTCATGGGCCTGCCGGTCAAGCGCACGATCCTGACCATCTACACGATGAGCGGCACACTGTCCGGCCTCGCGGCGGTCGTCTTCACCTCGCGCCTCGGCATCGCGCAGAACATCACCGGCCTCGGCTGGGAGCTCGACGCGATCGCGGCGACGGTCATCGGCGGCACGCTGCTCAGCGGCGGCGCAGGCTTCGTGCTCGGGTCGGTCGTCGGCGCGCTGGTGCTGGGCATCATGAACGTGCTGATCACGCGCGACGGCGGGATCAAGCCGGAGACGACCACGATCATCACCGGCAGCATCCTGCTCGTCTTCGTCCTCCTCCAGCGGGCGGTCACGGCCCGGCGGCGCGAGTAACGGCCGGCGCGGTCGGTCAGGGGGCCGACCGTGCCGCGAGAGCGTCGCCGGCGGGCGGCGGTGGGCGTGCTCCTCCTCGGGCGCCCC
>JAEZZV010000291.1 GCA_023418375.1 Actinomycetes bacterium
GCCCCCACCGGCGCTGATGCCCTCGACGACGACGCGCGCCGGGTCGAGCCCGAGCGCCGCCGCGTTCGCCACGAGCCACGTCAGGGCGGTCCACGCGTCGTCCAGCGCGGCCGGGAACGGGTGCTCGGGCGCCAGGCGGTAGCCGACGGAGGCGATCGCGCACCCGGCGTCGGCGGCCAGGTCGAGCAGGGGGACGACGTCGTCCCAGGCCGTGCCGGTGACGAGCCCGCCCCCGTGCAGGTGCAGCAGCCACGGCACCGGCCCGGCGGCGCCGGTCGGGTGGACGAGGACCACCTCGACGGGTCGCGCGCCGTCGCCGTGAGCGGTGACGACCCGGGTGCGAAAGCGCCCGGCGGCCGCCTCCTCGACGGCCGCCGGGCCCACCGAGCGGCCGCGCAGGGCCGCGATCTCGTGGGTCTCGAGCGTGCGGACCACCTCGTCACGACGACGCGCGAGGGCGGCCTCCAGCTCGGGGTCGAACGGTGGACGCACCGCGCATCAGCCCTTCAGGGAGCCCTGGAGCAGCGCGCTGACGAACTGGCGCTGGAAGACGAGGAAGACGATCAGCGTCGGCGCGAGGATGAGCAGCGACCCGGCGCACAGCAGCGGGATGTCCGTCCCCCACTGGCCCTGGAACGCGCCCAGGGCGCCCGCCATCGTCCGTTGAGCCGGGTCGGAGACCAGCACGACCGCGAGCAGGAACTGGTTCCACGTCCACAGGAACAGCAGGATCGCGAGCGACGACAGCGCCGGCATGGACAGCGGGACGTGCACGCGCCAGAACATCTGCCACGTCGAGGCGCCGTCGATGCGCGCGGCCTCGGAGATGTCCTCGGGCATGTTCACGAAGTGCGCGCGCATCCAGTAGACGGCGAACGGCATGTACAGGCCGATGAGGGGCAGGATGATCGCCCACCGGGTGTTCAGCAGCCCCAGGTCCCGCATCTGGTAGTACAGCGGCACGATGACGCCCTCGCGCGGCAGGGTCAGGCCGAGGACGAACGCCACGAGGACGATGCGCGCGCCCGGCGGGCGCAGGTGCCCGAGCGCGAAGCCCGCGAGGGTCGCGATGAAGAGCGACACCGGCACGACGGCGATCTCGATGAGGAAGCTCGACCACAGGAGCGCGCCCATGTCGGCGACCTTGAAGGCGTCGACGAAGTTCGACCACTGCGGCGAGTCGGGCCACTCCAGGCCCGACGGGTACGTCCCCGAGGGGTGCAGCGCCGTCACGAAGAGGCTGATGAACGGCAGGATCGTGACCGCCATCAGCACGATGAGCATGGTGCGGCCGAGCCAGGTCTCTCGGCGGGAGACGATCACGAGTCACCTTCCCGGTTGAGCCGCTGCAGCGGGAGGACGACGAGGAGCACGAGGGCCATCAGGGCCACGGCGAGCGCGGACGCCTGGCCGATCTCGCGGTTGAAGAAGGCGAGCCGGTAGATCTCGAGCCCGGGGACGAGGGTCCGGTTGCCGGGCCCGCCCTGCGTGGAGATGTAGATGATGTCGAAGCTGGCCAGGGCCGCGATGACCGTGACGGTGACGCAGACGGCGATCTCCTGGCGCAGGCTCGGCAGCGTGATCGCGACGAACTCCCGCCAGGGGCCGGCGCCGTCGATGCGGGCGGCCTCGTAGAGCGCGGGGTCGATCTTCGTCATGCCGGCCAGCAGCAGGAGCATGCACAGGCCGAGGGCCACCCAGGCGCCGATGAGGCCGACGGCGGGCAGCGCCGTGTCGAAGTCGCCGAGCCAGGCACGGGCGACGCCGCCGAGGCCGACCGCCTCGAGGACCTGGTTGACCATGCCGTTCGACGCGTACAGCCAGCTCCACATGATGCCGGCGGCGACGAGCGGGATGATCTGCGGCAGGAACAGCACGGTGCGCGAGACCAGGGCGAGCCGGCTCGTCGCGAACCCGCGGATCGTGTTCGCCGTGAACAGGCCGAGCGCGACCGGGATGAAGCTGAAGTAGATGATCAGCTGGAAGGCGTTCAGGATCGAGCCGGACATCTCCGGCTCGCGCCAGATCGCGGCGTAGTTGTCCAGGCCCACCCAGGTGGACTCGGTGACGCCGTTCCACTCGTAGAACGAGAACTGGATCGACTGCGCCATCGGGCGCAGCACGAAGATCGCGTAGGCGAGCGCTGCGGGAGCCACGAGGAGCAGCGCCTGCCCGCCCCGGCGCAGGCGCCGCGCCCTGATGGCGCGGCGCCTGCTCTCCGGGCTACCCAGAGCCGGGGTGTCCTCGCGGCGGGCCGACGCTCGGCCGGTCAGCCGCTGGTCCATCTCAGCCGACCGAGGACTCGTACTCGGCCTGCACGGCCTCGAGCAGGGAGGTCGGGTCGATCTCACCGGCCACGAGCTTCTGCAGGTTCGGCGTCCAGCCCTCGGCGTACACGGAGCCGGTCGCGTTCGCGATGAAGTCCATCGCGCCGTCCTGCTCGCCGATCGCGGCGCCCGCGGCCAGGGTCTCGGCAGTGACGCTGCCCTCGGCGACCTCGGGCATGAACGCGTCGGCCGGGCCCATCGGGTGCGAGCCACCGATCTCGACGGCGATGGTGCGGGCCTCGTCGTTCGTGGCGATCCAGTTCAGGAAGAACGCGGCGCAGGCCGGGTTGGCGGCGTTCGCCGAGATGCCGTAGGTGAGCGGCGCCGACATCGCACCGAACGAGCCGCCCTCCTCGAGCGGGGGCATCAGGAAGAAGCCCACGTTCCCGGGCATCTGGGTGTCGAGGTTCCCGGACTCCCAGTCGCCGTTGAAGATGAAGACGCTGTTGCCCTCGATGAAGCGGCTCATCATCATCGCGTAGTCCATCGAGTTGATGTCGTCGGCGAAGTAGCCGGCCTCGATCCAGGACTGCAGGTGCTCGGTCGCCTGGACGTTGGTGTCCGTGACGATCGTGGCGTCGGGCTGCTGGTAGATCCACTGGTTGATCGCGCCCGCGTCACCGTAGGACGCCATGAGGCCCTGCAGCGGGAACGCGAGGCCACCGGTGGCCCCGCCGTTGAACTGGGCCATCGGCACCAGGCCCGCGTCCTTCGCGGCCTGCAGGTAGGAGTCGAACTCCGCCAGCGTGGCCGGCGGCTCCTCCATGCCGATCTGGGCGGCGAGTTCCTTGTTGTAGAAGACGCCGGTCATCGAGAAGTTCAGGCCCATGGCGTACAGCGGCCCGCTGCCGCGGCGACCCTCGTCGTCCACGCGCATCTGCTCGAGCTGCGAGGCGGGCCAGGTGTCCCAGCCGAACGCAGCGGCGTACTCGTCGAGGTCGAGGAGCAGGCCGTCGCTCGCGAGCTCGGACATCTGCGGCAGGCGCATGAGGTCCGGCGGGTCGTCCACGAGGACGCGCGGGGCGTTCTGGGTGAGGACGGCGAACTGGTCCTCACGGACGTCGAACGTCACGTTCGGGTACTGGTTGGTGAACTCGTCGAAGAGCTCGGTGGCGAGCGGGAAGCCCGTCTCGATGTAGGCCTTGAGGGTGACGGGGTCGGTGCCGCAGTCGGGCGCGGCGCTCGCGTCGTCGGCCGGGGCCGTCGTGTCCGTCGTCTCCGCCGGCTCCTCTGCGTCGGCCGATGATCCGGGCGCGCTGCAGGCTGCGAGTACCAGGGCACTCACGGCGAGAGCCGCCGCCATGCCCGTGCGTCGTGCTGATCCACCAGGTCGAGACACCAGTGTCTCCCTTCCTCGAGAGCGGTCCGGGGCGCCGGGGCCCCCGTCCCGGCAGTTGCTAAATCGTCTTAGCACCCGCAGTCTGGGGACGTGCCGAACGTCGTGTCAAGTCGCGCAGAAGGCTCGCGCCGGGTTCGTTACCCAATCGTGGCCATGGCCGCGCTCCCGCACACCCGGTGGGCGGCCCGGCACCAGGCCGCAACTACGATGCGCACGGACGAAGGGGTGAACACGTGAGTCGACGCAGGGTCACGCTCGCCGACGTCGCGGTCGCCGCAGGCGTCTCGTCGACGACGGCGTCGCTCGTCCTGTCCGGGCGCGGCGACGAGCTGCGCATCTCCGACGCCGTCCAGCAGCGGGTCCGCGAGGTCTCCACCTCGCTCGGCTACCGGCCGAACATCCTCTCGGTCGGCCTGCGGCGCGGCTCCAGCCTCGCGCTCGGCTTCGTCTCCGACACCGTCGCGACGTCCCAGCTCGCCGGCGACCTCATCAAGGGCGCCCTGGAGGCCGCGCACGAGCGCGGGCTCATGCTGTTCATCGCGGAGTCCGAGGGCGACCCCAAGGTCGAGCGCCGGCTGCTCAACGCCCTGCTAGACCGCCAGGTCGACGGCGTGATCCTCGCGTCGATGTTCACCCAGACCCGGCGCCTGCCGTCCGGGCTCGACCACGCCCCGGCGGTGCTGCTCAACGCACTGGCGAGCGAGGCCCGCCCCACCATCTCCTCGGTGGTGCCCGACGAGCTCGAGGCCGGGCGCGCGGCGGCACGCCTCCTGCTCGACGCCGGGCACCGCAGCATCCACCTCATCGGGGCCGGCCCCGGCCCCGATGACACCCCACCGGGCACCGTCGCGGGCCGCGAGCGCCTCCAGGGGATCCTCGAGGTGCTCGACGACGCCGGGCTCCGCCCCGCGAGCGCGTACCGCGTCGAGGACTGGCTCCCGCCGTACGGCTGGCACGCGACGACGCGGATCCTCGAGGCCGGCGGTGCCGGCTCGGCGATCATCACCTTCAACGACCGTCTCGCCTTCGGCGCCTACCAGGCGCTCCACGAGGCCGGCCTCGAAGTCCCGGACGACATGTCGATCGTCTCCTTCGACGACGCCCCGATCGCCGAGTGGCTGCGCCCCGGGCTCACGACGTTCGCCATCCCGCACTACGAGCTCGGGCGGCGCGCGGTCGATCTTCTCCTCGAAACGATCGCGGGGCGCGGCAAGGACGGGGCGCCGGCGCCGGCCGTCCACCGCCTGCCGATGCCGCTGCGGACCCGCGAGTCGGTGGCGCCACCTCGCGCCTGACCCGCCGACGCGCGCTCGCGACCGCTCAGACGGGCGGCAGCACGCGGACGACGTCGAGGTGCACCGAACCGCCGTCGGCGGCGGGGGTCAGCACACCCGCGAAGAGCCCCCACCGGAGCTCGACCGGCCCCTCGTCGCCCACCTCGAAGACCGGGTGCGTGAGGAAGGGGACGTCGGCGCCGGGCGCGAGCAGGGCGGTGTTCGTGACCGAGACGACCGTCCCGTCGGCCAGGCGGAGCTCGTAGCGGGCCCACAGCTCGGTGGACCCGTCGGGCCGCTCGAGGTTCCAGTCCGCCCCGCCCGGGAGCACCTCGCCCGCGAGCGCGCCGGAGACGGTGCCGCCGACGATCGGGATCACGCGCCGGAAGCCGGTCGGCGTCGGACCGACCTCGACGACCGGGCCGAGCAGCACCTCGGCGGTGAACAGGGGCGTCGTCGCGAGCGCGGTCACGCGGGGATTGTGCC
>JAEZZV010000334.1 GCA_023418375.1 Actinomycetes bacterium
TCGCGGCGCCCGGCCGCGTGCACGAGGTGCGGGAGGCCCTGACGCGCACGTCCCTCGCCGATGCGCTCGACGCCGGGTCCTTCCTCGACGCCCGGCTCGCGGTGCTCACGCCCCGTGCCGCGAAGGGCCTGGAGTTCGACGCCGTCGTGCTCGTCGAGCCCACGGAGATCGCGCTCGACGGCGGCCCCGGCGACCTCTACGTGTCGATGACGCGGCCGACCCGGGCGCTGCACGTGGTGGCGGCGGGCGAGCTGCCGCCCGGCCTGCCGACGTCCAGCGCTCAGTCCTCGCAGGCGACCTGACCGAGGAGCGCGAGGCCCGCCAGGTCACCGGGGCCCAGATCGGTCCGGGTGGCGTTCACCGGGAACATGAGCTCGGCCGGGTCGTCGACGTGGTCCAGCCCGAGGACGTGCGCCAGCTCGTGGACCACCATGGCCCGGGCGCGCTCGTACCCGCCCGGGCTGTCGAGCATGGCGCCGAGGTCGGCGACGTCGAGGACCACCCGGCCGGCCGCCAGCCACTGGCCCTGCCCGTGCGCCCCCGGCACTGCCGCCGAGCCGCCGAGGCCGACGACGCCCCCCGCGAGCTCGGGCACGACCGACGCGTCGGCCCACGCGACGAGCACGGGTGCCCAGCCGTCGCCGTAGCGCTCCGACTGGATCAGCACCCGCTCGACCGCGGGCGGTTCGTCGGTCGTCCCCGCGTACTCCAGCACGAGCCCGGCGGCCGAGCCGACGATCCCCGCGGCCTCCTCGACCAGCTCCTGCCCGCCCTCGGGCATGCCGTCGGGCCGGATCACGTAGCGGACCGGCCGGCACGGGTCGTACCCGATCGGCGAGCCGTCCTGCGTGGTGTGGAGGAACAGGTACGCGCCCTGGGTGGTGACCGGGACGGCGGCCGTGACGCGACCCTCGGAGGGCGCGGGGTCGGGGACCCGCACCGACCGCCCGTCGATCGCCACGTAGGCACGCGTGCGGACGAGGTCCTCGAACGGCACCCCGGCCGCGGCCAGCCCGGCCGCGGCGACTCCCAGCACGCCGAGGACGCCGACGAGACCGAGCACCGCGCCGGGCGCCCCGGCCCGCTCCCAGCGGGCCTCCCGACGCGCCTGCTGACGGGCGATGCGGGCCGCGGCACGGTCCATCCGACGCACGATGCGTCGCGAGCGACGTTCCTCGCGACGAACGGCGGCGTCCATCGGACCAGTCTGGCTCGCGGACCCGCCACGCGCCTGGGACCGCCCCGGGATTCACCCGACGAGGGCCGGGCGCATCGTCCGCCAGCCGGGCGCGTTTCCCACCGGCCCGGCCGCAGGGCCACGATAGGGACGTGCTGCGCGCTCTCCTCCTCGAGAACCTCCACCCCCTCGCCACCGCCATCCTGGAGTCCGACGGCGTCCACGTGACGTCGCGCACGGGTGCGCTGGACGAGGACGAGCTCATCGAGGCGCTCGCGGGGGTCCAGCTCCTGGGCCTCCGCTCCAAGACCCAGGTGACCGAGCGGGTGCTCGAGGCCGCGCCCGACCTCCTGGCGGTCGGCGCCTACTGCATCGGGACCAACCAGATCGACCTGGCAGCGGCGTCGCGGCAGGGCGTGGCGGTGTTCAACGCCCCGTTCTCGAACACCCGCTCCGTGGTCGAGCTCGCCCTCGCCGAGATCATCGCGCTCGCGCGCCGACTCACCGAGCGCGACAAGGCCCTCCACGACGGGCTGTGGGACAAGACGGCCGAGGGCGCCCACGAGGTCCGCGGGCGCGTCCTCGGCATCGTCGGCTACGGCAACATCGGCACCCAGCTCTCGGTGCTGGCGGAGAACCTCGGCATGTCGGTCGTCTTCTACGACACCGCGGAGAAGCTCGCGCTCGGCAACGCCCGGCGCATGGGCTCGCTCGACGAGCTCCTCGCGGTCGCGGACACGGTGACCCTGCACGTCGACGGGCGCCCGGGCAACGCGGGCCTGTTCGGCGCCGAGCAGTTCGCGAGGATGAAGCGCCGCGCGATCTTCCTCAACCTCTCGCGCGGGTTCGTCGTCGACTACGCGGCACTGCGCGAGGCGGTGCTGAGCGGCCACGTCGCGGGCGCTGCCGTCGACGTCTTCCCCGTCGAGCCCAAGAGGCGCGGCGACGCGTTCGAGTCCGAGCTGCGCGGGCTGCCCAACGTCATCCTCACCCCGCACATCGGCGGGTCGACGCTGGAGGCCCAGGAGGCCATCGGCCAGTTCGTCTCCAACAAGCTGCGCGACTACGTCGCCACCGGCTCGACGACGCTCAGCGTCAACCTGCCCAACCTGGCGCTCGACGCCCGCACGGGCGCGCACCGGCTCGCGCACCTGCACCAGAACACCCCGGGGGTCCTGGCGGGCATCAACAGATCGCTCGCCGAGCACGGCGTCAACATCGAGGGCCAGCTGCTCTCCACCCGTGGGGAGGTGGGCTACGTCGTCACCGACATCGCGTCCGACGTGCACCCCGACGTCGAGGAGATGCTGCTGGCGATGCCGCAGACCATCCGCCTGCGCACGCTGTCCTGACCCGGCAGGAGCCCCGGGCGACGCACCGGCCCCGGGGGCCGGTGCGCTCGGCCGGCGGTCCGGTCAGCCGGTCTTGCGGCGGAAGGTCCGCCGGCCGCCGCCGGTGACCTCGGGTCCGTGCACACCGCCGTCGGCCTCGCGGCCCTCGGCGCTGCGGTGGGCGTTCTGCTTCTTCCGCTCGAGCGCCTCGCGGAACTTGGCCTTCGCGTCCTCGGACGCCGCGGGCGCGCGGTCTCGGTCAGCACTCATGGCGGTTCCTCTCGTTCGCGGTCGGGGCCGCGGCCCCAGTCTGCCGCCGCGCCGCCGTGGCGGCCAGCACATTGGCGCGCGCGGCGTCGGCTGCCCGGCGAAGGCGGCCGCCGACGACGCGCGGTGCGCTCGGCTACGGTGTCGTAGGTTACGCCGCCGTAGGTCTACGATTGCCCCGTGACGCTCGCCGACCGACCGTGGCTGGGCGCCTACGCGCCCGGCGTGCCCGCCGACCTCGAACCGCTCGACGAGCCGCTGACGGCCGCCCTGGAACGCTCCGCGGCGTCCCACCCGTCCCGGGTGGCACTGGACTTCATGGGCGCCGTCACCACCTACGGCACGCTGCTGCGCCGCGTGCAGCACGCCGCCGAGGCCCTGCGTGAGATCGGCGTCCGCAAGGGCGACCGCGTGGGCCTCGTGCTGCCGAACTGCGCGACGCACGTGGTCGCGTTCTACGCGGTCCTGCGCCTGGGGGCCGTCGTCGTCGAGCACAACCCCACCTACTCGGCGGACGAGCTCGCCCACCAGCTGGCCGACAGCGGCGCGACGACGGTCATCGCCTGGGAGGTCGCCGCGGGAGCGGTGCTCGCAGCCCAGCCGCGCACCCAGGTGCGCACGGTCGTCGTCGTGGACCTCACACGCGACCTCCCCGCAGCCAAGCGTGGCGCACTCCACCTGCCGGTCCCGAAGGCACGCGCCCTGCGCTCCGCGATGCGCGCTCCGCTGCCGGAGGGGGCACGCGTGCTGCGGTGGCACCGCCTGGTCGCCCGCGCCCGGGCGCTGCCCGCCGACCACCCCGGCCCCACGGCCGACGACATCGCCCTGCTGCAGTACACCGGCGGGACGACCGGCGTGCCGAAGGGCGCGGTCCTGCGGCACCGCAACCTCGTGGCCAACGCCGCCCAGGGCATCGCCTGGACACAGCACCAGGAGGCGCGCGAGACGATCGGCGCCGCGTTGCCGTTCTTCCACGCCTTCGGCATGACCCTCTGCCTCACCTACGCGATCCGCCTCGCAGCCACGGTCGTGATCTTCCCCAAGTTCGACGTCGACCAGGTGCTCGAGGCACAGCAGCGGCGGCCCATCACCTTCTTCCCCGGCGTCCCGCCGATGTTCGAGCGCCTCGCGGCGGCCGCGCGGGCGCGCGGCGTCGACCTGACGAGCTGCCGGCACGCGATCTCGGGGGCGATGAGCCTGCCCGCGGAGACGGCCAAGGCCTGGGAGGAGGTGACCGGCGGCATCCTCGTGGAGGGCTACGGCCTGACGGAGACGTCCCCCGTCATCCTGGGCAACCCGATGTCGCCCGCACGACGGCCCGGCTTCCTCGGCGTGCCGTTCCCGTCGAGCCACATGAAGGTCGTCGATCCCGACGACCCGACGCGCGAGGTGCCGCCCGGCGAGCGCGGCGAGCTGCTCGTCGCCGGACCGCAGGTGTTCGACGGCTACTGGCAGCACCCGGAGGAGACGGCCGCGGTCCTCGTCGAGCTCGACGGGCGTACCTGGCTGCGCACCGGCGACATCGTCGTCGTCGAGGACGAGGGGTTCACGCGGCTGGTCGACCGGATCAAGGAGGTCATCATCACCGGCGGGTTCAACGTCTACCCGTCCCAGGTGGAGGACCTGCTCCGCGAGATGCCCGAGATCGACGACGTCGCAGTGGTCGGCGTGCCGGGCGGGGGCGACCTGGGCGAGAGGGTCGTGGCGGCCATCGTGCTCGCGGAGGGCGTGACGAAGATCGAGCTGTCCGCCGTGCGCGCGTGGAGCGAGGAGCGGCTGGCGCGCTATGCGCACCCGCGGGACCTCGTCATCCTGCCCGAGCTGCCGCGCTCCCAGATCGGCAAGGTCCTGCGCCGCGTGGTGCGCGAGGAGATCGTCAGCCGGGGGTGATGCCCGACCCGGCCTCCTCGAGGTCCGTCGCCCCGGCGTCTTCGGGTCGCTCGGCCCGCAGCGCCGTGATCGCCGCCTCGAAGTCGTCGAGCGAGTCGAAGGCCTGGTAGACGCTCGCGAACCGCAGGTACGCGACCTCGTCGAGATCACGCAGCGGCCCGAGGATGGCCAGACCGATCTCGTGCGCGTCGAGCTCGGCGCTGCCCGTGCTGCGCAGCGTCTCCTCCACACGGTGGGCGAGCAGGGCCAGGTCGTCCTCGCTCACAGGCCTGCCCTGACATGCCTTGCGGACGCCGGCGACGATCTTCTCCCTGCTGAACGGCTCCACGACGCCCGACCTCTTGACCACGGACAGGCTCGCTGTCTCGACAGTGGTGAAGCGGCGGTGGCACTGCGGGCACTGCCTGCGCCGACGGATGGACGCGCCGTCGTCCGAGGTGCGGGAGTCGACGACCCTCGAGTCGGGGTGGCGACAGAACGGACAGTGCACGCGCACCTCCTGCGTGAGCCGCGCCGACCCGGCGTGCGGGTGCCCGGCACGGGCCGCCGGGGCGGCGCTCACGCTACGCACGCGCCCGCGTGCACGCAAGGAAGGCCGCGCGCCTCAGCCCTGCGCGGGGAGCAGGATCTGCTGTCCCGCCGTCAAGCCCGAGCCCGGCAGGTCGTTGAGCGCCACGAGGTCGTCCACGACGTCCCGGACGTCCTCGCCCGGCGCCGCGAGGCCCGCCGCGATGTCCCAGAGGGTCTCGCCGGCCAGCACCGTGTAGGTCTCGACGGGCACCGCCGGCGCGGGGGTCCCGGCGTTGGCGACCTGGTTGCCGAGCATCCCGGCGAGGCCCAGGCCGAGGGAGAGGACGAAGACGACGCGCCGTCCGCGCCCCGTGAGCCGCAGCGGCACGTCGTCGCCGGCATGACGCTGGGCCCGCAGCAGAGGGCGGCCGGTGGCCAGCGGAAGGTCCGCGGTCATCGCGCTCATGGACGTCTCCTCGATCCTCAACAACCTCGAACGTCTGTATGACGAACGCCTGTACGATTTCTAGCACCGCGCACCGACAATGTCGACGACACGCTCGAACAGATGTTTGATCTCACTGTCACCCGCGCCTACGCTGGCGACGAGGACAAGGCCACCACGAGCCACCGACACGGCCGTGGCGAAGGAGGGCACAGTGGTACGCATCCCGCCGTCGGACCCGCACTTCCCCTGGGCGAGCGAGACGACGGACGCCGGCGAGCGTCTGGCGTCCGTCCACGAGCTCGACGACGCACGCGGGGGGCCGCTGACCCCACGGCAGCGGCTGGTCCTCGAGACGATCCGGGCGAGCGTCGAGCAGCGCGGCTACCCGCCGAGCATGCGTGAGATCGGCGAGGCCGTCGGGCTCACGAGCCCCTCGTCGGTCAAGCACCAGCTCACCGTGCTCGAGCGCAAGGGCTACCTGCGCCGGGACCCCAACCGGCCCCGCGCCATCGAGGTCGTGCACCCCGACGACTCCCGCGCCGCCGGCCCGCTCACCCTCGGCGAGGAGCACCTCGCCCCCGGCGACGCCGCCCCGGCACCCGCGTACGTGCCCCTCGTCGGGCGCATCGCGGCCGGCGGCCCGATCCTCGCCGAGCAGGCCGTCGAGGACGTCTTCCCGCTCCCCCGCCAGCTCGTGGGCGAGGGCGACCTGTTCCTGCTGAACGTGTCCGGTGACTCGATGGTCGACGCCGCGATCTGCGACGGCGACTGGGTCGTCGTCCGCCGCCAGCCGGTCGCCGAGAACGGCGAGATCGTCGCGGCGATGATCGACGGTGAGGCGACCGTCAAGACACTGCGCCGGGCGGACGGCCACGTCTGGCTGCTGCCGCAGAACCCCGCCTACCAGCCGATCCCCGGCGACGACGCCGTCGTCCTGGGACGGGTGGTGGCGGTCCTGCGCAGCCTCTGACGCGCGACGACGAGGGCCGGGTCGGGTTCCCCCGCCCGGCCCTCGGTTGTCGTGACGCCCGGACGGGCTACAGGCCCAGCGCCCGCGCCACGGTGCGCAGCGCGTCGGCCGAGCGGCGCAGGCCCGTGAGCTCCTCGACGGACATCCGGATCTCGAGGCGCTGGCGCACGCCCTCGCGCCCGACGACCGACGGCACCGACAGGCACACGTCGTCGATGCCGAGATAGCCGTCGAGCAGCGAGGAGACCGGCAGCACCCGCCCCTCGTCGCCCAGCACGGCCTCGATGATCCGCGAGCCGGCGAGCCCGACGGCGTAGTTCGTGGCGCCCTTGCCCTCGATGATCTTGTACGCGGAGGTGACGACCTCGTGCGCGATCCGCTCGCGGTCGGCCTCGGTCAGCCGGCCGACGGGCGCACCGTCCGCCCCGGTCATGCCCCGCCACTCCGTCAGTGGCACCGAGCCGATCGTCGCCGAGCTCCACAGCGGGATCTCGGTGTCGCCGTGCTCGCCCGCGATGTAGGCGTGGATGTTCTGGACCGCCACCCCGGTGTGCCGGGCGAGGAGGTACCGCAGCCGCGAGGAGTCCAGGACCGTGCCAGACCCGAAGACCTGGCCTGCCGGCAGCCCGGAGATCTTCAGCGCCGCGTACGTCACCACGTCCACCGGGTTGGTGACCATGAGGTAGACCGCGTGGGGGGCGACCTCGACGAGCTTCGGCATGATCTTCTTCACCAGGCCGACCGTCGCCTCGGCGAGGTCGAGCCGGCTCTGCCCGGGGTGCTGCTTCGCGCCGGCGGTCACGACGACGACGTCGGCGTCGGCGCACACGGCCACGTCGTCCGACCCGATGATCTCGGCCATCGGCATGAACTGGATGCCGTGCCCGATGTCGAGCACCTCCGCCTCGACCTTGGCCGCGTTGATGTCGTAGAGGGCGACGGTCCGCGCCGCCCCGCGCATGAGGGCCGCGTAGGCGAGCGTCGCCCCCACGCTGCCCGCGCCGACGACGGCCACCTTGGTGGTGCGGCGGGCGGCACCCGAGGCGCCGTCCTCCGGCCCGCCCTGCTGCCCGCGGTTCGTGGTCTCCATGGCCGCCTCTCGCCACCGGTCGCCCCGCTGGCGACGCCTGAGCCGACCCTAGCCGGAGTCCGCCGCGGTGCTCTCCCCCCGGTCCCTCGCCTGCGCGTCGTCACCCCCGGCGTCGGCCGCCTCCGCGAGCCGACGCAGCGCGGCGAGCGCGACCGCCCGGTCGGTCGTCCGCCAGAACGGCGGCATGCTCCGGACGAGGAAGGCCCCGTACCGCGCTGTGGCGAGCCGGGGGTCGAGCACGGCGACGACGCCACGATCGGCCTCGGTCCGCAGCAGGCGCCCCGAGCCCTGCGCGAGCAGCAGCGCCGCGTGGGTCGCGGACACCGCCATGAAGCCGTTCCCGCCCGACGCTGCGACGGCGTCGGCCCGCGCCGAGCGCACCGGGTCGTCGGGCCGCGGGAACGGGATACGGTCGATGAGGACGAGCCGGCAGGTGGCTCCGGGGACGTCCACGCCTTGCCACAGGGACAGGGTGCCGAAGAGGCACGTGGCGTCGTCGTCGATGAACTGCCGCACGAGCGTCGGCACCGAGTCGTCCCCCTGGCACAGCACGGGGACGCCGAGCCGTGCACGCATCGCCTCGGCGGCTGCGACCGCGGCCCGGCGGGAGGAGAACAGGCCCAGCGTCGCCCCGCCGGCCGCCTCGACCAGGGCTGCGATCTCGTCGAGCTGCGCGTCGGTCGCGGGCTCGCGCCCCGGGGCGGGCAGGTGCCGGGCCACGTACAGGATGCCGTGCCGCGCGTGGTCGAACGGGCTGCCGACGTCGAGGCCGCGCCAGGGCTGCGGTGTCGCGGCGTCCGGCACGGGCGCAACCTGCCCGGACCCGGCGGCGTCCGCCCCCGCACGGGCTCCCGGCGGGCCCTCGGACCCGGACGACTCGGGGGGTGCGGTCGGCGCGGAGGACGACACGGTCGCCCCGCCGTCGGTCGTCCCGTCGGCGAGCTCCCCCGCCCAGAGCCCGACGGCCGCGCCCAGCGGCACGAAGCTGCCCCCGAGCGCGAGCGTCGCCGAGGTCAGCACCGCCGTCCGTCCGGCGAGCAGAGCGCCACGTACCAGGCCGGCGACGTCCAGGGGCGCGGCGAGCAGCCGGCTGGGCGGGTCGCCCGGCTCCTCCCCCGCCGTCCAGACGACGTCGCGGCCGTTGCGGGCACCGTCGCCGGCCATCCGCTCGGCGACCTCGAAGACGACCAGGACCGCCGACGTCGCCATCTTCAGCCCGGCCTGGCGGGTGCTGTCCCCGGCCGTCTCGGACGACGCGGCCTCGGGCCGCAAGGCCGTGAGCAGCGAACGCGCGGCGTCACGCACCCCCTCGACCGCGCCCAGGAG
>JAEZZV010000364.1 GCA_023418375.1 Actinomycetes bacterium
GGTCGCGGGCGTGGCCGACGCCGTGCGCGCCGCGGGGATCCCGTGCTTCGGCCCGAGCGCCGAGGCCGCGCAGCTGGAGGGCTCCAAGGCCTTCGCCAAGGACGTGATGGCCCAGGCCGGCGTCCCGACGGCGATGGCGCACGTCTGCGCGACCGCCGACGAGGTGGCCGACGCGCTCGACGCCTTCGGCGCCCCGTACGTCGTCAAGGACGACGGGCTCGCGGCCGGCAAGGGTGTCGTCGTCACCGACGACCGCGACGAGGCGCTCGCCCACGCGGTGGCCTGCCTCGACCGGCGGCCCGGGGGCACGGTGCTCGTCGAGGAGTACCTCGACGGTCCCGAGGTCTCCCTGTTCTGCCTGTCCGACGGCACGACGGTCGTCCCGCTCGCGCCCGCGCAGGACTTCAAGCGCGCCCTCGACGGCGACGCCGGCCCGAACACCGGCGGCATGGGTGCCTACTCGCCCCTGACCTGGGCGCCCGCCGACCTCACCGACGAGGTGGTCGCGCGCGTCGCGCAGCCCACGGTCGACGAGATGCGGCACCGCGGCATCCCGTTCGTCGGCGTCCTGTACTGCGGGCTGGCGCTCACCCGCCGCGGCCTGCGCGTCATCGAGTTCAACGCGCGCTTCGGCGACCCGGAGACGCAGGTCGTGCTCGCCCGGCTCGAGACGCCGCTGGCGCCCGTGCTGCTCGCCGCCGCGCAGGGGCGGCTCGACGAGGCGACGCGCCTGCACTGGCGGCCCGACGCCGCCGTCACCGTCGTCCTCGCCGCGCACGGGTACCCCGGCTCGGTGCGCGCGGGCGACCCGATCGAGGGCGTGGCCGACGCCGAGGAGCTGCCGGACGTGCACGTGCTGCACGCGGGCACCACCCTGACCGACGACGGCACTCTCGTCTCCGCGGGCGGGCGCGTGCTGTCGGTGGTCGGCACGGGCGCGGACATCGAGGCTGCGCGGGCCGCGGCCTACGCCGGCGTGGAGCGGATCTCCCTGCGCGGGTCCCACCACCGCAGCGACATCGCCGCCCGGATGCCCGTCCTGCCGGGGGTCTGAGCGCGGGGGGGTCCACCGACCGGACGCGTCCGTTTCGTCCCCTCCCGGGGGCGCAGGTACCTTGTCGCCCATGCACCGCTCCCGCGCCGTCGGCGCGCTGTCCGTGGCCCTGCTGACGGTCGCTCTCGCGGGCGGCTGCTCGAGCTCCGGCTCGGCCGACGCCGACACCGACGCCGCGCCCACCGCCTCGGCCACGCCGACGGAGGCGGCCCCGGAGCCCACCGAGCCGTCGGCGACCCCCACCGCGGAGGAGCCCGAGCCGGCCGTCATCGCGACGGCCACCGAGGACGCCGTCGAGATCTTCACCGAGCCGGGCGTGTTCCCGGTCGAGCAGACCGTGACGGCCGAGCAGGTCGTCTCGCTGCCGGGGCAGATCCCGCTGACGTTCCTCGTCATCGAGCAGGCCGACGACTGGGTGCACGTGTACCTCCCCGTGCGGCCCAACGGGTCCTCTGGTTGGGTGCGCATGTCGGACGTGAACCTGGCCACGACGGACTACCGGCTCGAGGTCAGGCTCGCCGAGCATCGGCTGCTGCTGCACGAGGGGAACGAGGTGGTCATGGACGTACCTGTCGGGGTCGGTCGGGACGAGGTGCCCACGCCCGGTGGCGTGTACTACATCAAGGAGCTGCTCCAGCCGCCGACGCCGGGGGGCCCCTACGGCGCGTACGCGTACGGCCTGTCGGGCTACTCGCCGGTGCTGGAGTCCTTCGCCGGCGGGGCCGGCGTGATCGGCATCCACGGGACGAACGAGCCAGAGACCGTCGGCACCGACGCGTCGCACGGGTGCATCCGGATGCTCGACGAGGACATCACGCGCCTGGTCGACGAGTTCGGCCTGCCGCTCGGCACGCCGGTGGAGATCGTCGCGTGAGCGCGGGGCTGGCAGGCGTCACGCCGGTGGAGCTGCCCGGCTGGGTGCACACGTACTCCGGCAAGGTCCGCGACCTGTACGTGCCCGCCGAGGGGTCGGCGGTCGCGGCCGAGCACGGGGACGTCGTGCTGGTCGTCGCGAGCGACCGGATCAGCGCGTACGACGTCGTGCTCCCGACGACGATCCCCGACAAGGGGCGCGTGCTCACCCAGCTCACCCTGTGGTGGTTCGAGCAGCTCGAGGGCCTGGTCGGGCACCACCTCGTGACGGCCGAGACCGGCCCGACGGGCGTCCCCGACGCCGTGGCGGGCCGGGCGATGGTCTGCCGGCGCCTCGAGATGTACCCGGTCGAGTGCGTCGCGCGCGGCTACCTCACGGGCTCCGGCCTGGTCGAGTACCGCGCGTCGGGCGAGGTGTGCGGGATCCCGCTGCCGGACGGCCTCGAGGACGGCTCGCGCCTGCCCGAGGCGATCTTCACGCCCGCGACCAAGGCGGCCATCGGCGAGCACGACGAGAACGTCTCGTTCGAGGCCGTCGTCGCGACGGTCGGGGCCGAGGACGCGGCGGTGCTGCGCGACCTCACGCTCGCGGCGTACGCGCGGGCCGAGGAGCTCACCCGGGCCCGCGGCATCATCCTCGCCGACACCAAGCTCGAGTTCGGGCGGGCGCAGGACGGGCCGCACCGGGGGCAGATCGTGCTGGGTGACGAGATCTTCACGCCCGACTCCTCGCGCTTCTGGCCCGCGGACACGTGGGAGCCGGGGCGGGCACAGCCGAGCTTCGACAAGCAGTACCTGCGCGACTGGCTCACGTCGCCGGCGTCCGGCTGGGACCGCAAGGGCGAGGCCCCGCCGCCCGCGTTGCCGGACGACGTCGTCGAGCACACGCGCGAGCGCTACCTCGAGGCGTACCGCCGGCTGACGGGGCGCGACCTGGCCTGACAGCCGGTCCCGGCCGCGCCGGACCCGCCACCCACCGCAC
>JAEZZV010000174.1 GCA_023418375.1 Actinomycetes bacterium
CCCCGCGGGCCGCGGCGGCCCGCGGGGGGGCCGCCGCGTCCGTGCGTCACAGGACCGCCGCGTCCCCCGGTCGCGTACCGTCCCGACTCGGCCGACCATGGAGCAGCAGGCACCGATGCCGGTGCCCCCACGCCACGGTCAGGGAGGAGACGGCGATGCCGAAGACGACGCGGGACGGCAAGACCAAGAAGTCGGAGCTCCCGAGCACCCTCGTCCGGTCGGACGCCAAGGCCCAGCGGACCTTCGCCAAGGCCCACGACGCGGCCGCGGACGAGTACGGCGAGGGCGAGCGTGCGCACCGCGTGGCGTACGCCGCCCTCAAGCACACGCACGAGAAGGTGGGCGACCACTGGGAGCCCAAGGCGAAGGCCGGGCCCTCCGACGACAGGGCTGCGGGTGGCCGGAGCACCAGCGCCGGGACCGCTGGGGGCGTGGATGCCCGCGCAGCCAAGAGCCACCTGTACGAGGTGGCCAAGCGCCTCGACGTCCGTGGACGGTCCCGCATGACCAAGGGCGAGCTGGTGGACGCCATACGCAAGGAGAACGACCGCCGGACCCGCCGCGCGTCGTGAGGCCAGGCGGCCATCGATCCCGAGGAGGCACCGTGGCCGACCGGCCGAACCGTCCCAAGTTCTTCACCGCGTACTCGTTCGGGATCGTCACGGGCGGGCTGTTCCTGCTCTCGTGGGTAGGTCAGCTCGTGTTCCAGATGATCGAGGTCCGCAACGACGCGGCGGCGCACGGCGAGGCGTTCGACCTCGCGCAGTTCTGGCCCGCCTTCCTGTCCTCGACGTTCGAGAACTGGCAGTCCGAGTTCCTCCAGCTCGTCTGGCAGGCCGCGGGGTTGGCGATGTTCTTCTTCTGGGGCTCGTCCCAGTCGAAGGAGGGAAACGAGCGCGTCGAGGCCAAGATCGATCGCCTGCTCGTCGAGCAGGGTGTGGACCCGGCCGAGTTCGAGTACCGCGAAGAGAAGGACGCCGAGCCTCAGGAGCGCCAGCGCTCCTGAGGCTCAGTCGACGTGCGCCAGCAGCTCCGGGTTGCGCATGCGGCGCACGACGGCGCGCCAGAGGACGAGCTGGACCACGGCGAGAGCGGTCGCGAACGGCAGGAGCGTCCAGATGCCGACGGCGTCGCCGATGGTGCCCGCCAGCCACGGGAGCGCGGAGCCGCCGATGACGGAGACCGCGTTGAGCAGCCCGACCGCCGACGGCACCAGGCGTGGCGACGTGAGCTCCGGGACGACGGCCACGGCCGTCGGGAACAAGGGTCCGAGGAAGAAGCCGAGCAGCGCGAAGCCGACGGTCGCGCCGACGCCGACGGGCGTCACCGAGACCAGAGCGCCGCACGCGACGACCCCGGTCAGGCACACGGCCGTCATGCGCGCCACCGTCCACCGCAGGCGTGCCGCCGTCGGGCTGATGACGAAGCGGCCGATGGTCAGCCCGAGCCAGTAGCCGCTCACGGAGCCACCCGCCAGCGTCGTGCTGAGGTCGTGATGGCGCACCAGGTAGTCCACGCCCCAGTTGCCGAGGCTCATCTCGAGGCCCACGTACACCGTCAGGAACACGGCCGCGAGCACGACCCCCGTCTCGCGGGCCGTCGCGCCGATCAGCCTGGTCCCCGATATCGGGGTCTCGGGGGCGCCGAGGGCGTCGTCGGAGTCGGCCCGTGGCGCGTCGGACCGACTCGGGAAGGTCGCCGCGTACGCGACGCCGACGGGAACCGCCAGGAGGCCGAGCAGCAGCCATACGACCGTCCACTCGGTGTGATCGAGCACCCAGGTCGCCGCGAGCGGGCCGATCAGCGCGCCGACCCCGAAGAAGGCGTGCAGGAGGTTCAGGCGCGCCGTCTGCGACGGCAGGCCCGCGAGGTAGGCCTGGAGGACCGACTCGACGATCCCCGTCCCGTAGCCGGCCAGGAGCTGCACCACGACGAGCGCGACGAACGACGGCCGGGCAGCCATGGCCATCGCCCCGGCCACGTACGCGACGCTCCCGACGATGAGCGCCAGCCGGGTGCCCAGGCGCCCCATCAGCCAGCCGGTCGTCGCGCCCGCCAGGAAGAAGCCCGCCGAGAAGGTGAAGAAGGTGATGCCGAGGGTGCGCCGGTCGACGGCGTAGTCGACGATCTGGGCGGGCAGTACGACAGCGCCGACGCTCGCGCTCACCCCGGTGAGGACGAAGGCGACGTAGGCGACGATGACGGACGCACGCACGCGGTGCGCGAAGAGCGGCACAGCTCCTCCACGATCGGTCTCGGGACGGGTGCGCTCTCCCATCAGCACGGTCCGGCGTCACGCTAGCAGTCCAGGTGCACGGAACCGCCGCCTTTCGCAGGCCGCGCTGACTAGCGTGGCGACGTGAGCTCCGTCGCCCTCGTCACCGCACTCCTCCTTCTGCCCACCGACCTGGCCCCTGAGCCCGAGCCGGCGGACCTGAGCTCCGGCGACTGGGTCCTGCCTCTGCTCGTCGGGGCGGCGGTGCTGGTCGTCCTCGCGGTGACGGCGGTGGTGGTTCTGCAGCGGCGCCGCGGGGGCTGAGTCGCGCGCGACCGGTCCTGCGCGAGCCGCTCAGGCGGTCGCGGCGACGATCAGGCCCACCGCGAAGGACGCCGCGTTGGCGCCGAGCGAGATCAGCAGGGCGCTCCCGGCGGCACGACCCACCACCAGGCGCACGAGCGCGGCCTCGACGACGACCACGCAGACCTCCGCCGCCAGGAGGAGGCCGATCGTGGGCCCGGGATCGAGCGCCCGCCACAGCACGGGGTGCGTCAGCAGGTTGACGCCGATGCCGGCCAGCACCGCGCGCCCGGGACCGCACAGCCGCAGCGCGAGCAGACCGGCGACCCACAGCGGAAGCTCGATCGCGACGGTGGCCACCAGGGCGCCGCCGGCCGTCATGGTGCGACCACCACCTGGACCCGCTCGTCTGCCGACGCGGGTGCGCGCCGGCGCCACCTGAGCCCCGTCAGGCGCAGGCCGGCCCACACGGCGGCGGCGGAGAGCGCGATCCACCCGGCCAGTGCGGCCCGCACGCACATCGGCGCGCCCCAGGCGAGCAACGCCGGCAGTGAGCCGACCAGGAGGCCCGCGCACGGTAGGCCGAACGCTGTCCCGGGCCGCTCCGGCAGCAGACGCCCGACGGCCACGAGCGTCACCGGCATCGTCGTCTGGAAGACCAGCAGCCCGACCAGCAGCAGCGCAGGGTGGGAGTGCTGGACGCCCAGGAGCGGCAGAGATGCGAGGAGGGCACCGACCGTCGCCCGCAGCCAGCCGAGCCGGTCCGCCACCACGCCACCGAGTGCCTTGCCCGCGCACGCCGCCAGCGGGATCCCTGCCGCGAGCCAGGCACCGCCGGCGTACCCACGCGCTGCCGACGCCCCGACGAGCGCCCGGATCGCGACGGACACCAGCAGCAGCCCGACGGCCACCACCACCAGGACGGTGCCGGGCGCCGGCATCGTCCGCTCCCCCGTGCCGCTCGGCGCTCGAGGGTCGCGAGCGTCCAGCAGCCCGGTGCGGTGCAGGTGCCGGACGAGCACCGCAGCAGCCGTGAGCGGCACGGCCACCCACCACGTGGCGCCCAGCGCCGCATCGCGCCCGAACCAGAGGCCCAGCCCGAGCCCCAGCGCACCGGGTGCCACGAGCAGGCCCGCAGGTGTCGCGCACGTGAGATCCCCTCGCAGCACGACGACACCGGCCCCGACGTGCGTCACCGCGTTGCCGAGCCCTGCCACGACCACCGCGGCCATACCCACGGCGAGGCTCTCGCCGCTCCCGAGGCAGGCCAGGCCCACGGCGCCGCCCGTCAGCGTGAGCCCGGCGAGGACGACAGGCCCCGCGCGGAGCCGGTCGGCGACGAGCCCGATGAGCGGCTGTCCCCCGAAGGCGAGCACGTCGTAGACGAGGAACCACGCGAAGACGGCGCCGGCCGTGTCGGTGTGCAGCCCGGTCGCCCGGACCATCGCCGTCACTGTCGCGAGGTCGGTGACGGCGTGGACGAGCCCCAGGAGCAGGGCGACGGTCATCGGCGACCCTTCGTCGTGGGAGCGTCGACGGCCGGCGCCCCCGAGG
>JAEZZV010000275.1 GCA_023418375.1 Actinomycetes bacterium
GCTCGACGTCGTCCGCGCGACCGTCGCGGCAGGGGTGGACCTCGTCGACGCGGTGGCCGCCGCGACCGTCACCCCGGCGGCCGTCCTCGGCCGGACCGACATCGGCGCGCTCACCGCGGGCCGGCGCGCCGACGTCGTCGAGGTCGACGGGGACATGAGGCCCTTGCGCGTCATGCGCGCAGGTGGCTGGCTGTTCCCGTGAGGCCCGCCGCCCTGCCGATCCTGCCCGCGCCGCTGCATGCCGCCGCCCGCCCCGGCGCCCCGCTCCCCCTCGGACCGGCCACGCACGTCGTCGCCGTCGGCGAGGCCGAGGCGGTCGGTGTCATCGTCGCCGCACAGCTCGGCACCCTGCTCGGCCGCGAGGTGAGCGTGGGCCGCGACGACGGGCGGCCCGGAGCCGTGGTCCTGCGCCTGCTCAGCGGCGGGGCCGGCGCCTCCTCGCCCGGCGCGTACCGCATCCAGGTGGACTCCGTGCGGGCGCTGGTCACGGCCGTCGACCTGGACGGCCTGCGCCACGGCGCCGTGACCCTCCGCCAGCTCCTCGTCCCGACGCCCGACGGCGGCCGCGGGCTGCGGCCGGCGTTCGTCGTCGACGCGCCGCGCTTCACGTGGCGCGGCCTGAGCCTGGACGTCGCACGCAGCTTCCTGCCGGTGACGACGGTCGAGCGGGTCGTGGATGTCGTCGCGGGGCTGAAGATGAACGTCCTGCACCTGCACCTCACCGACGACCAGGGCTGGCGCCTGGAGATCCCGTCCCGCCCCCTGCTGACGCAGGCCTCGGGCGGCACCGCCGTCGAGGGCGGCCGGGCGGGGTACTACACGACCGCCGACTTCGCGCAGATCCAGGCGTACGCGGGCGCCCGGGGCGTGACCGTGATCCCGGAGATCGACCTGCCCGGGCACGTGAACGCCGCCCTGCACGCGTACGGCGAGCTCACGCCGTCGGGCGAGGCCGCCGCCGCCTACTCGGGCACCGACGTGGGTTTCAGCAGGCTCTACCCGGAGCTGCCCGCGACGCCGGCCTTCGTGCGCGACGTCGTGGCCGACGTCGCCGCGATGACCCGCGGTCCGTACCTGCACATCGGTGGTGACGAGGCCCTCACGATGACGCGCCCGGAGTACTCGCGCACGGTCGCCATGATCGCCGAGCAGGTGCGCGTCGTGGGCAAGACGGTCGCCGGCTGGCAGGAGATCACCCAGACCCCGCTGGCCCCGGGAACGATCGTGCAGTTCTGGGACGAGCGGCCGGACGCCGGCGAGGTCGTCGACGCGGCGTGGCAGGGCGCACGGGTCGTGCTCTCGCCGGCGCGACGGGTCTACCTCGACATGAAGTACGACGTCGACTTCCCCCTGGGCGTCGACTGGACCGGCACCACCGAGCTCCGCGACGCCTACGACTGGGAGCCGATGGAGGCGCTGCCCGGGCTCCTGCCCGGGTCGATCGCCGGCGTCGAGGCGGCGCTGTGGTCGGAGACGGTGCACACCGACGAGGATCTCTTCACCCTCCTGCTGCCGCGCCTGGCCGCCGTCGCCGAGGTCGCCTGGTCCGTGCCGCCGCGACGCTCCTGGCCGGACTTCGCGGTGCGCGTCGCTCGGTACGCCACCGCCTGGGACGACGCGGGGCTGCCCTTCCACCGCACGCCCCAGGTGGCCTGGTAGGCACCCGCCCGAGCCTCGGTAGGGTTCGCCCATGCCCCAGCTGTCCGAGCCCGTCCGCAGCCGCCTCCGGGCGACGACGTCGCTCACGCCCGCCCAGGTCAAGCAGGTCGGGCTGAAGGCCGCCGCGAGCGCGAAGGGCGACACCTGGAACGGCCGGCAGCGCGTCAGTCGCGTGAAGACCACCCCGAAGGCCGACGTCTACGAGGTCCGGGACGTGCTCGGCACCCGCACGCTCATGACGTTCCGCCTGGTGACCGAGGTCAAGGACGGGCGCACGCAGGTTCGCCTCGACGTCGAGGAGGCTGTGTTCCTCAAGGCGTCCCGGCTGGCACGCATCAAGGAGCCGAGGGCCCTGGCCCACCACACGCTCAAGCAGTACCTGGCGGCCACGGCCGACGGCCTGCGCGCCGAGGACGCCGACGCGAACGTGAAGGTCCGCGAGGACCTGACGCCCTGACCGCGCGCGGCGGCCTTCGCCGTCAGCCGAGGGTCGCCACCACGTGCACGTGCGCGCCCGCCGGGGCGGGCGGCACCGGCATCGCCGGGTCCTGCGCCACGCCGTCGACCAGCAGCGACGCGACGCCGTGCCCGACCCGGGCCGGGTTGCGCACCTCGATCGTGTAGGTCGCCCCGCGCCACACGCGCTGCATCTCGAAGCCGTCCCAGTGGTGCGGGATCGCCGGGTCGACCAGGAGGCCGTCCAGGCCCGGGCGCACGCCCAGCACGTACTTCGTGACCGCGGTGTACATCCACCCGGCCGTGCCGGTCAGCCAGGGGTTCTGCGCCTTGCCGAACCACTCGTGGTCGCGGCCGTAGACGAATTGCACGTAGGCGTACGGCTCGGCGCCGCGCACCTCGATGGCGTCGTTCTGGTGGTACGGCAGGATCGCGTCGTAGAAGGCCACCGCCTCGTCCCCGCGCCCGAGGAGCGCCTCGGCGATGATCGGCCAGGCGTTCGGGTGGGAGAAGATCGCGGCGTTCTCCTTGATGCCCGGGTACACGCGCGTGACGAAGCCGACGGTGTCGTCGACCTTCGTGAACGCCGGCCAGTTGAGGTGGTTGCCGTAGCGGGAGCCGAGCAGCCGGCGGACGGCGTCCATCGACGCCCGGCCGCGCTCCGGCGTCGTGATGCCGGCGATGACGGGCCACGCCTGGTGCTCGAGGAAGATCTTGCCCTCCTCGTTCTCGGCGGAGCCGATCTTCACACCGTCGCGCGTGTAGCCGCGGATCCACCACTCGCCGTCCCACAGCTCGGCGTCGGCCACCCGGGCGATGCGGTCGAGCTCGGCCTCCAGCCACGCGACGTCGTCGGCGCGACCGAGCGGGCGGGCGACGTCGAGCAGCGCCCGGATCGCCCACGCGTGCAGGAAGGTGACGAGCGCCGTCTGGCCGCCGCCGAGGTTGAGACAGTCGTTCCAGTCCGCGCGCAGGCCGAGCGCGACCCCGTTCTCGCCGACCTGCGTCGAGGAGAAGTCGATCGCACGCAGCAGGTGCTCGTACACGGTCGCCGGCGTGCCCTCGGCGAAGGGGATCACCTCGTCCAGGAAGCCGACCTCGCCGGTCTCCTTGACGTACTCCACGACGGAGGGCACGAGCCACAGGTGGTCGTCGGAGCAGGTGTCGGCCAGGCCGTGGATGAGGTCGCCGCGCGAGCGGGTGGGGACGATCGTCGGGCTCGGCACGTCGGGGAGCGTCGGGGCGTCCGGGTCGAACGCTGCCGGGTCGAACAGGTGCAGCCCGTAGCCGGCCTCGGTCTGCGCGCGCAGGAGCTCGACGATGCGCCGGTGGGTCTTCGTCGGGTTCGAGTGGATGACACTCATCACGTCCTGCGCGGTGTCGCGGAAGCCCAGGCCGTTGCGGCCGCCGACCTCGACGAACGACGCGAAGCGCGACCACTGCACGCAGGTCTCCGCCTGGAGCAGGGTCCAGGTGTTGATCATCGTGTCCATGCCCTCGTGCGGGGTCCGGATGCGCAGCCGGTCCTGCTTGGCGCGCCAGTACGCGCGGAGCCGGGCGCGCTCGGCGTCGACGGTCGCGAGGTCGGCGTACTTGTCGCGCATCGCCCGCCCAACGGCGTCGCGCGAGCCGTAGCCCAGAAGGAAGACCAGGCGCGTGGACTCCCCGGGCTCCAGGGAGACCTTGTGCAGCAGCGCGCCGCACTGGTTCTGCGTGGTCCCGGAGCTGTTCGAGCCGCGTCCGCGCTCGACGGCGACAGGGTTCGTCTCGGTCCGGTACTGACCGACGAACTCCTCGCGCAGCGCGTCGTAGGAGTCCGGCGTCCGGCTCGAGGCGAAGAAGTGGAACGTCCACGGCTCGTAGTGGAAGTCCTCCTCGATGATCCCGTCGGCGTAGGACGAGCCCGACGCGTACAGGGACATCTGGAGGTTCTCGTTGTCGATCGTGATGGTGTGGAAGCTGAACTCCACGTACCCGGCGACCGTGAGCTCGCGGCGGGTGTCGGAGTCGTTCGACACGACGACGTCCCAGACCTCCACGTCGTCGTCGAGGGGGACGAACACCGTCTGCGTGGCGTGGATGCCGCGGTAGGCGGACTCGAACCGCGAGTAGCCCAGCCCGTGAGCCGCCGTGTACTCCGCGCCGCCCGGCACGCCGTCGGCGGCGAGCGGCTTGCCCACCGGCTGCCAGGAGACCGACCAGACGTCGCCGTCGGCGTCGTCGCGCAGGTAGACGTAGTGGCCCGGGCGGTCGAGCGGGACGCCGTTCGGCCGGAAGCGCGTGATCCGCCCCTGCTGCGACGAGCGGTAGTACGCGTACCCGCCGGCGTTGTGCGAGAGCACCGTGCAGAGGTTCCTCGTGCCGAGGTAGTTCGTCCACGAGACCGGCACGTCGGGCCGCTCGATCACGTACTCGTCCGCCGCGACGTCGAAGTGTCCGTAGCGCATGGTCGTCCTGTCGGTCGGTGGGGTCCGGTCGGCCTGTCGCGTCCTCAGACGCCTGCGGTGACGAAGCGCTCGAGCCACGCGAGCATCTCGCGCGCCTGGGCGGGCGTCTCCGCCTCGACGGACATCCGCAGCAGCGGCTCGGTGCCGGAGAACCGCAGGAGGGCCCAGGTGTCGTTCTCGCAGTAGAGCTTGACTCCGTCGAGGTGGCCGACCCGGAGCACCGGGTACGGCCCGATGTGGGTGAGCGGCTCGGCCGCGAGGCGCCGCGGCACGGCGACGCGCATGTCCGGGGTCGACGGCACAGCGGCCTCGAGCGTGTGCAGGGTGCCGGTGACCTGGTGGACCGTCTCGAGGAGCTGGGAGATCGTCCTCCCGGTCCGCGCGAGCATCTCCACCACGAGGGCGCACGCGAAGATCCCGTCCTTGCCGAGGAGCCACCCGCGGATGGTCAGGCCGCCCGACGACTCGCCGCCGAGCACCGCGCCGATCTCGTCCATCCCGGCGACCACGTGCTTGAAGCCGACCTTGACCTCGCGCGACTCCTCGCCGAAGTGCGCGGCGAGCCGGTCCAGCAGGTGTGTGGTCGCGAGGTTGCGGACGACGCCGCCCCGCTCGCCGCGGACCTCGTGCAGGTACCAGTACAGGAGCAGGAGCAGGTCGTTGGTCGAGACGTACTCGCCGCGCTCGTCGACGATGCCGATCCGGTCGGAGTCGCCGTCGGTGGCGAGGCCGAGCTGGTAGCGCCCTGGCTCGTCGCGGATCATCCCGATGAGCGCCGACAGCCGCTGCAGGTCGGGGGCCGGCGCCACGCCGCCGAACAGCGGGTTGTGCGCCGCGTGGATGAAGTCCGCGCGCACGCGCATGTCGGACAGGATCGTGCCGAGCGTCAGCTGGGAGGTCCCGTACATCGGGTCCACCACCACGCGCAGCTCCGAGCCGCGGGCGGCGTCCACGTCGATGATCTGCTCGATCGCGTCGATGTAGGGCTCGGTGAGGGGACGCTCGTCGATCATCCCGGCCCGGCGGGCGAGGTCGATGTCGAGCGTGATGACGTCGCTCACGCTCATCGCGTTCGCCTCGTCCTGGTACCGGTCCGTCTCGTCGTCGAGCGGCAGCGAGCCGTCCGAGCGGAAGACCTTGATCCCGTTCCACTCCGGGGGGTTGTGGCTCGAGGTGACGATGATCCCGTAGGCGGCCCGCAGGTGCGGGGCGGCGAACGTGACCAGAGGCGTCGGGACGTCGTCGGGCAGCAGGCGGACGCCGATCCCGTTGCCCGCGAAGACCTCGGCGGCCGCGACCGCCGAGTCACGCGAGAGGAAGCGCCGGTCCCCGCCGATGACGACGCCCTTGTCCTCCAGGCCCTGGCGCACCACCTCGTTGGCGATGGCCTGGGTGAGGCGGCGGACGTTGGCGAGCGTGTAGCCCTCGCCGATGACGGCGCGCCACCCGCCCGTGCCGAAGACGATCCGCGTGTCGGTGTTCTTGCGAGGCACGAACAGCCGCTTGAGGACGATGTCCTCCGCGACGGCGAGCTCGGCCGGGGTGTTGATCCCCTGCACCTCGTCGGTGTCGCGGATCTGGTAGGCGGCGATGTCCAGGCCACGCTCGATGACGCGGCGCGCCAGGTCCGTCAGCCGGTGCTCGCCGGCGGCTGCCATCGCGTCGAGCTCCTCGAAGAGCAGCGACGGCGCCGCGACGTAGGCGCCGACGTTGACCTCGATCGCGCCGCCGCCGGCCGCCCCGTCGCGGGTCGCACCGTCCTCCTCGATGGCGACGATGCGGCCGCCGTCGCGGACGACGCGCCCGTACGCCGGATCGGGCGCGTGGACCGACGCCGTGAGGATCGACAGCGCCACGCGCTTGAGCTCGTGCCGCGTGAGCAGGCCCAGCAGCGACTCGACCCGCAGCAGGGGCGTGTCCGCATAGGTCACGAGCACGCGGTCCACCCCCGGCCCGACGGCGTCCCGCGCCGCGCGGGTCGCATCGCCCGTGCCGAGGCGCTCGGCCTGCTCGACGTACGTGAGGTCGTCCCCGAGCAGGTCCCTCAGGCGGTCGTCCCCCGGCGCGAGGACGACGACGATCCGTTCGGCCGGGACCAGCTCGCGGACGTTCGCCAGGGCGACCTGCGCCACCGTGGAGTCGCCGAGCGGCCGGGTGAGCAGGTCGCGCGCGGCGGAGTCCTGCCCGGCCGCCAGCACGATGGCCGCCCTGGTCGAGGACCGACGAGCGCTCGGGACCATGACGCCTCCGGGGTTCGGGCCGCGCGGCCGGACGCCACACGCCGAGAGTTTTGTTAGGAAGATTTACTAACACACATCATGCCACCCCCCGGCCCAGAACTCCACGTCCCGCGCAGACGCCGCTCGGAGGACCAGACGTGTGACATAGGTCACGGTTACGCTCAGGATGTGAGTGACGACGGTCAGTCCCAGCGCCGGGACGCGCGACGCAACCGTGCCGCGCTCGTGGCTGCGGCCGAGGTCGAGTTCGCCACCGACGGGCCCGACGTCCCGCTCGACGCGGTGGTCCGCCGGGCAGGCGTCGGGCGCGGCACGCTCTACCGGCACTTCCGCGGCCGGGTGGACCTCGCCGCGGCGGTGTACGAGCAGCACATCAGCGAGCACGAGACCTACGCCGTCGAGCATGCCGACGAGCCCGACCTGCTCTTCCGGCTGCTGTACCGGATGGCGGCGGTGCAGGCGAGCACGCGCGGCGTGATGCTCGTCCTCGCCCGCGAGCCCGAGGGCGAGCTCCAGATCGAACGCCTGGTCGGCCGGCTGCGCGTGCTCTTCGAGGCCGCGCTGGAGCGGGCCCGGACGGCGGGCCTGGTCGCCCCCGACGTCACGATCGAGGACCTCATGCTCGTGCCCGCCCTGGTCGAGGGCGCCCTGGTCGGAGACCCGCTCGACCGCGCGGCCGCACGCGCCAGGCGGACGGTGGAGCTCATCATCCCGGCCCTGCGCACGGGACCGGCCGCGGCACCCGAGCCGACCGAGGCCTGACCGGCCCGCTCCGGGCCGGGCCCCGGTGCTCGGAGCGCGATCACCGCCGCCCGCCGGGGGCGCGCCGACTGACACGGCGTCCCGAGCGATGTCCGAAACGCGAAGATTTCTCCATTCGGGCGTTGTGTCGCAACGGTGAGGCATGCGAGGCTCATGATCATTCTCAGCCCCTCGCGCCCGCGGCCCGCGCCCAGGCGACGTGCGGCGGCGGGCTGGAAGCCGGTGGTCCCCGTGCAGAACGCTCCCCGCCACCTCGACAGGTCGAACCGAGACCGCCGCGGACGGACCACCGCGCCCCCTGCCTGGGTCGCCCTCCCGGCCACCCTGGCGGTGCTGCTGCTCGGGCTGTCGTCGCCCGCCACCGCGGCGCCCGGGGACCCGCCCGCCGCGGGCAACCCGGCGCCGGCTGCCGGAGCCACGGGCGTCGCCGTCGCACCGGGTCTCGCGGTCGACGTGACCTCGGGGGGCACGTCGGACGTCGACGTGACGTTCCACGGCCGGGCGGCAGGGGGCGTCGGCGAGCCGTTCAGCATCGTCGTCATGCCGGACACCCAGAACTACACGGGCAGCGACACCGCGCTCGCGACGATGCAGTCGCAGGTGAGCTGGATCCTGGACCAGCGGGTGGCGCGCAACATCCGCGCCGTCGTGCAGACGGGCGACATCCTGAACTCCGCCACGTCCGCCGAGTGGGCGCGCGTGACGACGGCGATGACGCCGCTGAGCCGGGACGACCTGGCCCTGGCGGTGACCCCCGGGAACCACGACTACGACTCGATCCTCGGAGACGGCTCGCGGACGTACACCGGCGCCTCCGGGTTCGACACGGCCTTCCCGGCAGCGTCCATGCGGGCGCGCCCGTGGGCGGGCGGTTACCTGGGCGACTCCACGGACGCCGTGACCATCGATCAGACGCAGGGCCTGACCAACCGCGGCTGGAAGGACAACTACGTCCTGTTCTCGGCCGGCGGGGTCGACATGCTCCTCATCTCGGCCGAGTTCAACCTCCCGGCCCAGACGCTCCAGTGGGTCGAGGCCGTCCTCGCCCAGTACCCGGACCGGCTCGCCATCCTGAGCACCCACCAGTGGCTCGAGGACGACGCGAGCGGCACCCTCAGCACGCAGGGCGCCAGCGCCGCGTGGACCGCGCTGCGGGACGACTGCAACCTGCGCCTCATCCTGTCCGGTCACAACCACTCCAGCGGCGGCGAGGCCTACCGCCAGGAGACGAACACCTGCGGCGACCCGGTGCAGATGCACATGGCCGACTACCAGAGCCGCACCAACGGCGGCAACGGCTGGCTCCGCCTGCTGACGTTCACCCCCGAGACCGACGCGCTCACGGTGCAGACGTACTCGCCCCTGCTCGGCCAGTGGGAGGACGACGCCGACAGCGCGTTCGCCCACACGGTGCCGATGACGAGCGGGCCCGGCGAGTGGCAGACGCTCGGCACCACGACCGTCCCCGCGGGCGGGACCGCCTCCGTCCCGTGGGCGGGCCTGGCGACCGCCACGCAGTACGAGTGGTACGTCGACCTCGACGACGGCACGACGCAGGTGAGCACGTCCGCCAGCCCATGGACGTTCACGACCCAGGCCGGCCCGCCCGCGACGCCGACCGGCCTGACCCTCGAGGCGGACGGCGCGTCCAGCGCCGTCGCGACGTGGGGCGCGAGCGCCACCGCGACCGGCTACGAGCTCGCCGTCGACGGCGGCACGACCACCCCGATCGCCACGACCGGGACGACGCACACCCTCACCGGCCTGACGCCGGGCGAGGAGACCTGCGTGCAGGTGCGCGCGGTCAATGGCGACGGACCCTCCGCCTGGTCGGCGCCGGCGTGCGCGACGCCGACCGTGCGCCCCGACTGGGTGGCCTACATCGACACCCGGGCGGCGAGCGGCGACGGCACGAGCGCGAACGCCGTGCGCTGGACCAGCCTGCCCGGCTCCTCGACGCCCACGACGCTGAAGGACATCACCGACGGCGCAGCCATCGACGGGGTGGGCGTGCAGGTCAGCACCTCGGGCTCGATCTCGAGCTACTCCAACGGGGCGAACACCGCGACGGGGACCGACGCGGCCAACGAGTTCGGCGGCATGGTCGACCTCGCCGGTGTCCACAACATGGACTCGGGCGAGTCGATGACGCTGACCTTCAGCGGGCTCGACCCGGGGCGCTCGTACACGCTGGTCGCGACGAGCAACCGCGCCGACACCGACTACACGGCCCGGACGACGACGTTCGCGCTGCAGGGCGCGGACGCCTTCGCGAACGCGTCGTCGGCAGGGACCACCGCGGACGGCACCGGCGCCCAGGTGACGTTCAGCACCGGCAACAACACGGCGAACGGCTACGTCGCCCGGTGGACCGGCATCAGCCCGGGCGCGGACGGCAGCATCGCCCTGGCCTCGCTGTACGGGTCGAGCGGCGGCACGTCCTACGGGGCCGGCGCCGTGAAGCTCGCGCTCGAGGCGGACCCGTCCGCGCCGCCGTCGACGCCCGCGAACCTCGTGGCCGGCAGCGCGAGCGACACGTCGGTCTCGCTGACCTGGGGCTCGGTCGGCTCCGCGACCTCCTACGAGCTCGCGATCGACGGCAACACCGCCCACCCGATCACCGAGTCCGGGACCTCGCACACCCTCACCGGGCTGACGACGGGCGTCGAGGTCTGCGCCCAGGTGCGTGCCCGCAACGCGAACGGCGCGTCCGCGTGGTCACCGACGTCGTGCGCGACGCCGGGCCTGTGGACCGCGTACATCGACACCAACAACACCGGCGGCGGGTCCGCGGCGAACGCGGTCTCGCTCTCGTCGTCGCAGGTCACCGGGGGTTCCACGGTGGCCCTGAAGGACTTCGCGACAGGCGCCGCCATCGGCGGGACCCAGCTGGTGACCGCGTCGTCGGGCGTGACGGCGTCCTCGTCGGGCGGGCATGGTGTCACGCCGACGGGCGGCGACGCCGCCGCGGTCTTCGGCGGCAAGGTGAACGTGGCCGGCACCTACCGGATGACCTCGACGAGCACCATGACGTCGACGTTCACGGACCTGGACCCGACCCGCACCTACGAGCTGGTCACGACCGCGAACCGCGACAACCCCGACTACACCGATCGGACCTCGACGTTCGCACTGGAGGACGTGGACGCGTTCGTGAACGCCTCGTCCACCGGCACCGGTGCGGCGCCCACCGATGCGGCGACCACCTTCGTCACCGGCGACAACACCACCCACGGCTACGTCGCGCGCTGGACGGGCATCAGCCCAGGGGCCGACGGCGACCTCCGGTTGGCCACGCAGTTCGGCACCAGCTCCGACACCGCCTACGGCGCGGCCGCCATCATGCTCCGGCTCGAGCCGGCGCCGGTGGTCCCGGACACGACGCCGCCCGTCATCACGCTCACCGGTGACGCGACGATCACCCTCTCGGTCGGGGACACCTGGGCCGACCCGGGCGCCACCGCGACCGACGACCGCGACGGCGACCTGACCGGCGCCATCGTCGTCGGCGGCACCGTCGACACCGCCACTGCGGGCACCTACACCGTCACCTACGACGTCGCCGACGCCGCGGGCAACGACGCCGCCACCGTCTCCCGGACGGTCGTCGTCGAGCCCGTCGTCATCCCCGACACCACCCCACCGGTCATCACCCTCAACGGCGAGGCGACGATGACGCTGTCCGTCGGCGACACGTGGGCCGACCCGGGCGCCACCGCGACCGACGACCGCGACGGCGACCTGACCGGCGCCATCGTCGTCGGCGGCACCGTCGACACCGCCACGGCGGGCACCTACACCGTCACCTACGACGTCGCCGACGCCGCGGGCAACGACGCGTCCACGGCCTCCCGCACCGTCGTCGTCGAACCCGTCGTCGTCCCGGACACGAACCCGCCGGTCATCACGCTGAGCGGTGACGCGACGGTGACACTGTCCGTCGGCGACACGTGGGCCGACCCGGGCGCGACCGCGCTCGACGACCGCGACGGCGACCTGACCGGCGCGATCGTGGTCTCCGGGACGGTGGACACCGCCACCGCCGGTACGTACACCCTCGACTACGACGTCGCCGACGCCGCGGGCAACGACGCCGCGACCGTCTCCCGGACGGTCACCGTCGAGCCCGCCGTCGTCCCCGACACCACGCCACCGGTCATCACGCTCACCGGTGCCGCGACGGTCACCCTCTCGGTCGGAGACTCCTGGACCGACCCGGGCGCCGCCGCGACCGACGACCGCGACGGCGACCTGACCGGCGCCATCGTGGTCTCCGGGACGGTGGACACCGCCACGGCCGGGACCTACACCGTCGACTACGACGTCGCCGACGCCGCGGGCAACGCCGCCACCACCGCCACCCGCACCGTCACCGTCAGCCCCGCCGTGATCCCCGACACCACCAAGCCGGTGATCACCCTCACGGGCGCGGCGACCATCACCCTCACCGTCGGTGATACCTGGACCGACCCGGGCGCCACCGCCACCGACGACCGCGACGGGGACCTCACCAGCGCCATCGTCGTCACCGGCACGGTCGACACCGCGACGGCGGGCACCTACCCGCTCACCTACGACGTCACCGACGCCGCCGGCAACGCCGCCGCCACCGTCACCCGCACCATCACCGTCGAGGCGATCGTGATCCAGCCAGGAGCTCTGACAGCGGAGGTTGCGGCGGCCATCGTCAACGCGCTCTACGCGGACCTCCTCGGCTACAGCCCCGACTCGGCCCACCTCGCCGTGTGGACCCGGGCTCTGCTCCACGGCGTCAGCGAGACTGAGGTCGCAACTCGGATCATGCGCTCCGAGGAGTACTTCACGCGGCGCATCCGCCTCGCCTACCAGGACATCCTCGCTCGCACGGCGGACACCCGCGGGGCACGGTGGTGGTTCACGACCGCGCGGGCCGGACTGATCGGTCTGGACGACGTGCAGCGTGCCTTCCCGCTGAGGAGCCAGTACCCGTCCCTCGCGGCGGGCACCCCCGAGGGGTTGGTCGCTGCGCTGCACGCGACGGTCCTGCACCGGACGGCCGAGCCCGCCGAGATCCTCGCCTGGATCCGGGTCTACGAAGCCTCCGGTCGCACAGCGGTCCTGAACGGCATCTGGTACTCGCCGGAGGCACGGGAGGTCAGGGGGACCTCGCCCGACCAGGTGCGTCTCGGACGCCCCGGTGACGCGAGCCCAACCGCATGGGTGGGGATCGGCCGGTCCCGGGGTGAGGAGCGGGCGCGCATGGGGCTGCTCGGGCCGACCGGGTACCGCGACCGGTCGCTGGTCAGGTACGTCTGAGCCCGGCCCCCGCCCACGGCACCCCGACCCGGGGTGCCGTGGGCGGCGTCCGCCATCGGACGGCGGTCGTGGCACGATGGCCGCGGACGACACGGACCGGTGGGACGGGCGACGGCGAGGGGAACCGATGGCACGCGTGGTGGTGGTCGGAGGCGGCTACGGCGGGGCGAGCGTGGCCAAGCGCCTCGACGACGTCGCCGACGTGGTGCTCGTCGAGCCGAAGGACGCGTTCGTCCACTCGAGCGCCGCGCTGCGCGCGGTCGTCGACCCCGCCTGGCAGGACCGCGTGTTCTACCCGTACGACCAGCTCCTGCGCCGCGGGCGGGTGGTGCAGGACTGGGCGCGCCGGGTGTCGCCGCACCGCGTCGAGCTCTCCCCGTACGAGTCGGTGCAGCCCGACTACCTCGTGCTCGCGACGGGCACCGCGTATCCGTTCCCCGCGAAGTTCCTCGAGGACGAGGCCGCCGTGGCCGTCGCCCGGCTCCAGCGCCTGCGCGAGGACCTCGCCCGCTGCGAGCGCGTGCTCGTCGTCGGCGGCGGCCCCGTCGGTCTCGAGCTGGCCGGCGAGCTCACGTCGGCGTTCCCCGAGCTGGCGGTCACCGTCGTCGACCAGGCGGACGACGTCCTCACGGCCGGCGACTTCCTTCCCGAGCTGCGGACCGCCGTCCGCGGCGAGCTCGAGGGCCGCGGCGTCGAGTTCCTCACGGGCGCGCGCCTGGCCTACCTGCCTCCCGTCGACGTCGGCACCTACGCGCCCTTCGCCGTCGAGACGACCGACCGCGTGCCCGTCGAGGCGCAGATGTGGTTCCGCTGCTTCGGCTCGCGGCCGCAGACGGGCTACGTCGACGAGGACCTGGCGGCAGCCCGCCGGCCCGACGGCCGGCTGCGCGTGACCGAGTACCTCACCGTCGTGGGGCAGGAGACGGTCTTCGCCGTCGGCGACATCACCGACGTGCCCGAGAGCAAGCGGGCGTCGGCCGCCGCGGAGCACGCCGTCGTCGTCGCACAGAACATCAGCGACCTCATCGCCGGCCGAAAGCCCAGCGCCCGCTACCGGGCGGCCGACGAGCGCATCGTCCTGCCGTTGGGCCCCCAGGGCGGCGCGTCGCAGCTCGGCGTGCCCGGCGGCGGGCGCGAGCTCGTCGGCCCGGAGGAGACCAGCCGGATCAAGGGCGCGGACCTCTTCTCGACGGCGGTCGCGGAGCTGTTCGGCCGCGCCTGAGCGCCGGTCGCACGCCGGTTCGACGCGCCGAACCGGCGCATCCGGGCGACGCTGGTCGGGTGAAGATGCGACTCGACGACCCACCGCGTCGCGCGGTGGTCACCGGCGGCGCGGGGTTCCTCGGCAGCCACCTGTGCACGGCGCTGATCGAGCAGGGCACCGAGGTCGTCTGCCTCGACAGCTTCCTCACGGGCACGCCCGCGAACGTCGCCCACCTCATGACCAGCCCGCGGTTCCACCGCGCTCGGGCTGCACGCGCCAGCCGGCCGGCACCACCGGGACCAGGAGCGCCGTCGTCGGGCCCGGGTGGGGGTTGCGCACGGCGACCGTGAGCTCGAGCTTCGCGTCCGGCTCCACGCGGGACACGTAGGGCGTGATGCGGGCGCGGACCCCGTCCGTGCCGAGGTCCAGGCCCTCCGGCAGCAGCGCGCCGTGGAGGCGCGCGACCTCGGCGCCCTGCTCGGCCAGCAGGTCGAGGTAGGCGTCGTCGACGTGCCGCGGCGCCCAGTGGCCGCTGAGCATGAGACCCGGCGCGACCCGCCGGTAGAGCGCGGCGCTGACCGAGAAGTCGTCGGCGTCGAAGCGGTTGCGGTACTGGTAGTTGAGCACCTCGCGCCGCCCGCCCGCGACGCCGCGACCGTCCTGCTGGTCACCGGTGACGAGCACGCGGACGCCGTCCACCTCGACCTCGAAGGCTGCGGAGTAGCGCGTGTGCCCGCGCAGCTCGTGGACGGTGATCTCGTACTCGTGCCAGCGCACCGTCCCGCCCAGCGGCAGCACGCGGTCCGCCTCGACCGGGTCGAACCACTGGCACGGCAGGTCGTGCCGCAGCGGGTCGGCCAGCACCGGCGCGACGTTCTCCGGCACCCACACCTGGGTGCCCTCGACCTCGCGCAGCAGGTTCAGGCCGGCCACGTGGTCGTCGTGGTAGTGCGTGGCGAGCGCGACCTCGACCCGCTCGACGCCGTACCGCCGCCGCAGCGCCGGCAGCGAGGCGAGCCACGGGCGCCGCGACGCGCGGTCGGAGCCCGGCGGCAGGCCGGTCGTCATGTCGTAGCCGTAGTCGAAGAACAGCGCGGCACCGGTCCGCGACAGCAGCACGTACGTCGTCGCGACGCTGCTGCGGTTGTGGAGCAGGTGCTCGGTGATGCGCACGAACGGGTCGTCGAGCCGGGCCCGCAGGTCCCAGGGCACGGGCCGGCGTGCGTCGACGTAGGCCTGCATCCGGTCGGCGAGGAGCGCGAGGGCGCCGACGGCGTCGGGCATCGGCTCGCCGTGGGAGGGCAGCAGCAGGTCGGGGCGCTCGCGCGCGAGGAGCAGGCACGAGAGCACCGTCATCGCCGGCCCCTCGTTGTCCGAGTAGGACCACTGCGTCGCCGCGAGCGACCACACGCGGCCCGGCGCGCAGATGAGGTCGCCGGTGAAGGCCAGCCGCGTGCCCGCCCGCTCCACCAGGTACGTGACCGAGCCCGTGGTGTGCCCGGGCGTCGGCAGCGTCCGCACGACGACGCCCCCGTACGCGGCCTCGCGGTACTCGGGCACCGTGCCCGCGACCGGCACCGGGTCGAGGAGCGAGAACCGGTCCTGCCGGAGCGAGTAGTCCAGCGCCACGGCCCGCGCCTGCCACATGTCCTCGACCCCGTCGAAGAGGTCCCGCTCGACCGGTGGGACGTGCACCGCGATGCCCGCCGCGACGGCGTCGGGCAGCCCTTGCGCCTGGTCGCGGTGGTGGTGGGTGAGCAGGACGTCGGTGATCCGGTCCACGCCCATCGCCGCCAGGTGGGACAGCACCTCGCCGGAGCCGAAGTCGATGCACACGGCGGTCCGGGGAGCGCGGTCCCCGGCCGTGCCGGCCGCCGCGTCGTCGGCCGCGTCGTCGGCCGCGTCGTCGGCCGGGTCGTCGGTCGGGTCGTCGGTCGGGTCGGCGAGGACCACGTACACGTTGCACGTGTCGCGGACGAGGTAGACGCCGGGCGCGACCGGGACGGGGGCGGCCATGAGGGGCTTATCGACGGCGGGACCCGGTGATCATGGGACGCCGGTCCCGGGTGAAGTGGGTGAAGTGTGTCCGCTTCGCGGTGCGGACCCCCGGCGCCTCAGCCGGGCGCGGCTCGGCCCGCCCGGTAGTCGGCCCAGGTGGCCGCGACGAGCGCGAGGTCGTCAGTGTCGAGCCGCTCCGGCGACCGGTCGAGACCGTCCGCGTAGTACAGCGACGGCACGCCGAGCACGTGCTGGGCCTCGACGTACCCGCGCCAGGACACCCGGTCCGGCATCGGCCACTGGTCGGTGTCGACGAGGTGGTGCGGCAGCGATGCGCGGACCACCGCGACCCGTGCGCGCAGCTGGTCGACCGGCGGCACGAGCCGCCCGGACGCGTCGACCTCCAGGACGTCGTTGGTGCGCACCATGTCGCACACGTCGCCGAACCCTGCCGCCGCGACGTGGGCCACCACGAGCGCGTCGGGCTTCGCGGCCTTGGCTGCTGCGTACACCGTGCGGAGCAGGCGGTGCAGCCCCGCGATCCCCCAGACCGGCGGCTCCTCGGGGTGGTCGTCGGTCCAGCAGCGCAGCAGCGCGCCGGCCGGGGTGCGCTGGGTGAAGTCGACCTTCAGCCCGTCGGCGTCGAGGCCGTCCGGCCCGAGCAGCCGCGCGACGACGCCGGCCAGGTACGCGCGGTAGGCCGGGTGGCCCGGGTCGACGGCGACCGGACGCCCGTCCGGATCGCGCACGCACCAGTCGGCCGGGACACCGGCCGGGTCCCACGCCTTCCACCAGAGCAGCACCCGCTGGCCCGCCGCGTGCCGCCGCGCGATCCACCCGCGCAGGTCGGGCCACCGGTCCGGGTCCGGCTCACCCGTGCCGTACTGCGCCTGCCACGCGTCGTCGACGACGACCGTGCCCGGCACCACGCCGTGCGCCGCCAGCCGCTCGAGCAGCCCGTCGTAGACG
>JAEZZV010000344.1 GCA_023418375.1 Actinomycetes bacterium
GCATGGGCCTGGGCCGCGTGGCGACGACGATCGGCTCCGGGAACCCCGACGGCGCGCGGGCCTTCGTCGAGGGGTACCTGCTCGGCGCGTACCGGCACCCGAGCGCCGCGACGGGCACGCCGCCGCCCGGACCGGCGGCGGAGCTCGTGCTGCTGGGCGACTACCCCGATGTCGATGCGGTGCGGCACCTCGCGGCCGCGACCTGGACGGCGCGCGTCCTGGCGGTGACCCCGTCGAGCACGAAGACGCCCGCGTGGCTCGCGGACCAGGCCGTCGCCGCGGCGCAGGCCGCGGGACTCCAGGCTGAGGTCCTCGGCCCGACCGAGCTCGCCGCTGGCGGGTTCGGTGGGATCGTCGCGGTGGGCGCCGGGTCGGCGAACCCGCCGCGCCTCGTGGTCGTCCGGTACGTGCCCGACGGTCCGCAGGGACGGCACGTCGTCGTCGCGGGCAAGGGCATCACCTACGACACCGGCGGTCTTGCCATCAAGCCGCGCGAGTCCATGGTGGCGATGAAGACCGACATGACCGGCGCCGCGGTCGCGCTCGCGACGGTGCTCGGGGCAGCCGCCCTGAGGGTCCCGCACCGGGTCACCGCGCTGCTCCCGCTGGCCGAGAACGCGTTCGGCGCGGCGTCCTACCGCCCGGGCGACGTCGTCACGGTGCACGGCGGCACGACAGTGGAGGTCGCCAACCCCGACGCCGAGGGCCGCATGGTGCTGGCCGACGTGCTCGCCTACGCCGACGCCGCGCTCGACCCCGACGTCGTCGTCGACGTGGCGACCTTGACCGGTGCCGCCACGCTCGGCCTCGGCCAGCAGCACGGCGCGCTGTTCTCGCCGGACGACGACCTCGCCGCCGCGCTCGTCGCCGCGGGTGAGGCAGCGGGCGAGCGTTTGTGGCGGATGCCGCTCGTGCCCGAGTACCGGCGCTCGCTGCGCTCGGACGTCGCGGACGTGCGGCACATCGCCGAGCCCGGGACGAGCGCGGGAGCGGTCACGGCAGCGCTCTTCCTGGAGCGGTTCGTGGGCGGGCGGCGCTGGGCGCACCTGGACATCGCGGGCCCGGCGCGGGCGGGCAAGGCCTCCCACGAGGTGCCCGAGGGCGCCACGGGCTTCGGGGCGCGCGCGCTGCTCCGCTGGCTCGCCGAGGCCCTCTAGGCCGGCACGCAGAGCGTCGGCGCTCCGTGACGAGGTGCGGCGCGACGAGCGTCAGCGCTTCGCGGCCACCAGCACGCCGTCGCCGTTGGGCACGAGCGCCGGGACGACACGGTCGTCGTCGCGCAGGCGCCGGGCCGCCTCGCGCAGCGCGGTGGTCACCTCGTCGCGGCGGGCCGGGTCAGGCACCTTGTCGCCCCCCAGTGCGTGCACGACGGCGAGGACGCCGCCGGGTCGCAGGATCCGGAGCGCCTGCTCGACGTGCTCGCCGAGGTCGAGCGGGTCGCCCGAGGCGACCACCAGGTCGTACGCGGCGTCGGCCAGGCGCGGGAGCACCTCGAGCGGGCGGCCGGTGATCGTCCGGATCCGCGTCGGACGGACCCCGGCCTCGGTGAACGCCTCGCGCGCAGCGCGCTGGTGCTCCGCCTCGGTGTCGATGGTCGTCAGGACCCCGTCGGGACGCATGCCGCGCAGCAGCCACAGGCCGGCCACGCCGGCGCCCGTGCCGATCTCGACCACCGCCGACGCGCGCGTCGTCGCCGCGAGTGCGGCGAGCAGGGCGCCGGTGCCGGCGGAGACCGTGTCGGTCCCGAGCTGGTCGGCGCGGTCGGCCGCGCGCAGCAGCACGTCGTCCGTGGGCACGAAGGCCTCGGCGTAGGCCCAGCTCGCCACCTTGTCGCTGATGATGTCCTCCGATCCGCAGCCCCGATGCTAGCGCCGGGACCGGCCGGACCGGGGATCTCACGCCCGACCTGCGGGGCGGCCGACGTGCGGGAACACTCCTGGCGCGCCGCTCGTTGGTGTTGTCGTCAGCTGTCGAGGAGACTGAGGACGCGGGCGCGCGCCCGCGGGGAGGAGAGCCGTGGGACGTCGACCGTGGCGCGCCGGTGCCGCAACGGCGCCGGACGACGACGCCTCGGCCGGCCAGGTGCCCGGCTGGGAGGAGATCGTCACCGAGCACTCCGCCCGGGTCTACCGCCTCGCGTACCGGCTGACGGGCAACCAGCACGACGCCGAGGACCTGACGCAGGAGACGTTCCTGCGCGTCTTCCGGTCCCTGAGCACCTACTCGCCCGGCACCTTCGAGGGCTGGCTCCACCGCATCACCACGAACCTCTTCCTGGACCAGGTGCGGCGCAAGCGCCGCGTGCGGATCGACCCCTGGGGCGACGAGACCGAGCGCCTGCCCGCCGCGTCGTCGTCCACACCGGAGCGCGGCTTCGAGCACGCGAACCTGGACTCGGACGTCCAGCGCGCGCTCGACGCGCTCCCGCCGGAGTTCCGGGCCGCCGTCGTGCTGTGCGACATGGAGGGTCTGTCCTACGAGGAGATCGGCGTCACGCTGGGCGTGAAGCTCGGCACCGTCCGCTCCCGCATCCACCGCGGGCGGGCCCTCCTGCGCGAGTCCCTCGCGCACCGCGCGCCGGATCACCTGCGCACGCCCGACGCCCCCGACGACGCCCGCACCCACGACGACGCCGCGCCGGCCTCCGCGGAGACGGCGGGGGTGGCGCGGCGATGACGCACCTCGGCACGCAGATCAGCGCGCTGGCCGACGGCCGGCTCGCCGGCGAGGCCCGCGAGCGGGCGCTGTGCCACGTCGCCGTCTGCGAGGTGTGCGCCCGAGAGCTCGCGGCGACGGGTGCCGCGCGGCAGGTGCTCGCCGCCGCCACCGACGTGCTACCCGCCCCCGACCTGAGCG
>JAEZZV010000351.1 GCA_023418375.1 Actinomycetes bacterium
TCCGCCGCCTGCACGGCGCGCTCGGCGACGCCGTCGTCCGCCAGACGCCCCTGAGCGGCCCACTGGGCCACCGGGGCCTCCTGCGGCAGCGCCCCGGCGCGGCGCACGCGCACCTCGGCCAAGGCGAGCTCGTCGGCGAGCCCGCCGAGCACCGTCCCCTTCGTCCCGGGCACCGCGACCACGGCCACGCGGTCGACGTCGGGCCGGCCCTGCATCAGCCGCAGCACGACCGTCTCGAGCGAGGGGCCCCACGCCGCACCGCGCGCCTCGAAGACGGGCCACCCGACGAGCCAGCGGAGGTCGGCCTGGCCGCGGACGCGGCGGTCGAGCCGCTCGAGGAGGACCGCTGCCCCGATGCCGAGCAGCAGGCCCGCGATCCCGCCCGCCCATGGGGCGACGTCGGCGAGCCCCGGGTTCGTCTCCACGTCGGTGGGCTGACGCAGCGGGACGAGGTTCCCGGTCGGCAGGTACGGGGTCGGGCTGCCCTCGGCCAGCAGCGTGCCGAGGGTGGCGAAGTACGTCTCCACCTCCTCCGCGGTCGACCCGGTGTACGTCACCCGCAGCACCTGGGTGCCCGGGATGGTGACGACCGTCGTGTTGTCGACGAGCTCGCCCTGCGTGATCCCGACCCCCTCCGCGAGGGCGGCGCGCAGCCGGTCGTCGTTGGCGAGCACCAGCTCGTACGTCCGCGCGAGGACGCCTGCGTCGTACGCGTCCTCGGGCAGGGCCGACGGGACGGACGGGGGCTCGCCGGGCAGCGGGGCCGCGACCGGCGGCGCGACCGGCACGAGGTACTGCCCCTCGGCCGTGTACGTGGTCTGCCCTGCCGCGCGCGCCGCCCAGGACGCCACCGCGCCGCACGCGACGGCGACGAGGATGGCGAGCAGCCAGAAGCGGCGGAGGGCGGGCAGGACGAGTGCCCGGCCCGTGCGTTCGTCCTTCACGGCTCTCCCTCGGTAGACACCGGTTAAAATGTGACAGTAACCCGACAAACCGATCTTCGGCATGTCGGGTGGGTAAAATCTCGGGCGGGCTCGGGGGACGTCAGGCCGCCTCGCCTCACACCGCGACGGGCCGGGTGCCCCCGAGCCGGGCCGGCAGGACCTCGCGGACGCTGCGCACGGTCGGCCGGCAGAGCACGAGGACCCCCGCCGCGTAGACGGCCCCGCCGCCGAGCACCGCGAGGGTCACGCGGCCCGGGCCGGTGAGACCCAGGAGGGCGTCGACGCCGAGCACCACACCGCCCGCGAGCGCGGCGCACGCGAGGATGAGCCCGGTCTGGGCGTACACGCCCCAGTCGATGCCCGACCGGCGCAGGATCAGCGCCCGCAGCGGCCAGACGGCGAAGGCCCAGGCGGTCAGCCCCAGCGCGAGGGTCACCAGCCCCCGGTCGGCGAGCAGCAGGAGCAGGGCAACTTGCCCGCAGACCTGCACCACCATGACCACCAGCTCAACGCCGGGCCGCCCGCTCGCGACGAGCGCGGCGCGATGGAAGTCGCTCAGGCCGTACGCGATCGCCCGGAACGCCACGACGGCCGCCACCGCAGTGGCCGGCCGCCACTGGTCGCCGAAGACCCAAGGCACGACGACGTCGCTGGTCAGCGCGAGGAGCACCAGCGCGGGGGCCAGGACCAGTGCCCCGGTCGCCATGCTCGTGCCGACGGCGCGGGCCAGTCGCGGGGGGTCCTCGCGCACCTTGGCGAAGACCGGGTAGGCCACCCGCCCGAGCACGGCCCCGAAGAGGTCGACCAGGACCGTGACGAGCCTGACCGCGACGGTCCAGTAGCCCAGCAGCGTGGTCCCCGCGACCACCCCGATGACGAGCCCGTCCACCTCGTCGCGGACCCGACGGAGCAGGTCCACCCCGAGCGACTTCGAGCCGAAGGAGACGGCCTCGCGCGCCGCCCGGGCCGAGAACGTCCAGCTCGGCCGGAACCCGGCGGTGGACCACAGCACCGCGAACGCGACGACGGTGCGCACGAGGGTCTGGGCGACGAGGGCCCAGACCCCCGCGCCGGCGAACGCGAGCGCGACCGCCGCGACGACGGACAACCCCGTGGCGAGCACCTGACGGACCGCGAGCTCGCGGAACCGCAGCTCCCGCTGGAGCAGGCTCGCCGGCACCACGGACAACGCGGCGAACAGGAGCGCCACCGCCAGCGCCGGGAGCACCTGCGCCAGCGCGGGTGCGTCGAGCAGCGACGCGAGGCCGGGGGCACCGAGCGCCAGCGCCGGGGCGAGCACGAGGCCCAGGGCGGCGCTCAGGTGGAACGTCGTGCTCGTGACGACCCGGTCGAGCGTCGCCCGCTGGACGAGGTAGACCCCGAACCCGGCCTCCGTGACCACGGTCAGCACGGTGATGAACACCATGGCCAGGGCGACGACGCCGAACTCCGCCGGCTCGAGCAGCCGGCCGAGGATGACGAACCCGACGAGCGTGCTCGCCCGGACCAGCCACTTCTCCGCGGCCGCCCACAGCACGCCGGCGGCGGCCTGGGCCCGCAGAGGCGGCGCAGCCGGGGCCGGAGCGCCGGGGTCGGTCACGAGACCGCCCCCTCGACGTAGCCGGGCGAGACGTACCCGACGCCGGCCACCCCCTCGGGCACGAACGGCCCGTCGGGGGGGACGCCGAGCTGCACGTCCGACCAGTCCCCCGCTGCGGCCCCCTCCGCCCAGAGCACGCGCTCGGGCCGGTCGCGGCCCTCGGCGGGCTCGACCCAGACGTCCGTCAGCTCGATGGGCCAGCGCCGGTCGTCGCGCCACAGGAGATACCCGCTGCCCTCCTCGCCGACGATGTCCACCCGCCGCAGGTCGACGACCTCGGGCTCCTCGTCGCCGAACTGCCGCGGCAGCAGGAAGAAGCCCTGGTAGGTGGTGCTGCCGGAGAACCCGTCGACACGCAGCACCCGCGGGCCTGCCCAGACCTGGAGCAGGTCGGCGTGGTGCCCGTCCCGCTCGCCGACGACCGTGTCGACCCTGATGTTCTGCAGCTGGACGACCGCCCCGGCGCGCTGGTCGAGGTTGATGCCCTCCCCGAGGGCCTCGCCGGTGAGGTGGACGCCTTCGACGTGCACGGTGCCCGTCTGGCCCACGAGGTACAGGGCCCGGACGTCGTTGGACTCGCCGGGCTCGTCGATCCGGATCTCGCCCCCGATGAGGACGACGTTGCGCCCCCCGGTGACGCTCACGCCCCCGCGGACGACGAGCGGCTCGTCAGGGAGCTCGAGGACGTAGTCGCGGTCCGGGTCGAGATCGAGGGCGCGGTTGTCCTCCGACAGCTCGATGGTCTCCGGGTCCTCCAGCTCCGGGGGCGCCCAGGTCAACGGCGCGAGGGCGTCCTCGGGCGCCGGCTCGGTGGACGGCGAGGGCGCGGGGTCGGACGGGGTCGGCGTCGGCGTCGCCGTGGGGGCGGGCGTCGCGGTCGGACCGTCGTCATCGCTGCCCGGCCGGAGCGCGAACGCGACGGCCACCACGGCGACGACCACCAGCACGGCGAGCACGACGCGGCGGCCCGTGCGCCGGGGCGGGG
>JAEZZV010000368.1 GCA_023418375.1 Actinomycetes bacterium
ACCCCGCACCGGCGACGCCCGGGCGAGCCGTCCTGGCGGCCCTGGGCACCCCGGCCCGCCTGGTGGCCGTCGCGGGCGGTGTCCTCAGCGCCATGCTGCTCGGCTCGGTCGTCGCGCCGGGGATGCCGGTCGCCGCCGGCGACGTCGCGACGGGTGGCGAGACGCTGGTCCACGAGGGCGACCGGGTGGTGCTCATCGGCACGAGCGGGCTGCGCTGGGAGGACGTCGACCGGTCGACCACCCCGACCCTCTGGCTGCTGCTGCGCGACGGTGCGGCGCCGGCGGGCGTGGCGGTCGGGGTGCCCGGCGCCTCCCGCCGGTGCGACAGCGCCGGCTGGCTCAGCCTCTCGGCGGGGCGGGCGCCCGTGACCGGCAGTCGGGCGACCGGGTCGTGGCTCTGCGCCCCGTGGGGGGTGGCGCCCGGCGCGGGGACCGACGCCGCGGAGATCGCCGGGTGGGAGTCGCTCACCGCCCTCCAGCGCACGTCGGACTACCGTCCGCGCCTCGGGGTGCTCGCGGGCGCCGTCGAGGACGCGGGGGCCTGCGCGACGGCCGTCGGGCCCGGGGCGGGGCTCGCCCTCGCCGCGGCGGACGGCACGGTGGCCCGCTACCGGGACCTGGACTCCGCGCTGCTCGACCGGACCTTCGAGGCGTGCCCGGTCACCGTGGTCGACGTCGGCGGCGCGCCCCTGCGCCCCGAGGCCGCCCTGACGCCGCGCATGACCACGGACCCGGCGACCGGCCTCGTGACGGCGGAGGTGTCCGAGCCGACCCCTGAGGAGGCGGAGCGCCTGCGCGCCGCCGCCCTCGCCGACGTCGACGCCGCTGTCCGGCGCGTGCTGGCGGCCGCCCCGGACGACGCGGTGGTGCTGGTCGTGGACGTCGGGGACCCCACCGCGCCGCGGCCCGGGCTCGGGGTGGGACTCGGCCTGCCGACCGGAGGAGCGGCCCAGTACCTGTCGGTGCCGTCCACCCGCTGGGAGGGCGTCGTCCGCCTCCTGGACGTGCCGACGACGCTGCTCCAGGCGGTCGGGGCCCCGAACCCGCCCGAGATGACGGGCGCCGGGCTCGTCGCGGGCGGGGCGCGTCCCGCGGACACCTCCTCGACCATCGCGCAGCTCGCGGAGCTCAGCGTCCGGGACCTGGCGCTGCGGCGCGTGTCCGGCTCCATCACGACGTCGCCGATGCTGCTCGGTCTGGCGCTGCTGGCGCTCGCGGCGCTGCTCGGCGCGCGCCGGGTGCGGGCGTCCGTGGCGAGGCGCGCCGCGCTCGTGCTCGACGGCGCGCTGCTGGTGCTCGCCTCGCTGCCGGCCGGGCTCTTCGCGATGACCACGTGGTTCTGGTGGCGCGGCCCGGACACCGTGGCGAACATGTGGCTCTGCCTGGCCGCGTCGACGCTCACGATCGCCGGCGTCGGTGCCCTCGCGCCGCGCCGGCCCGCGTGGGCCGCGCCCGGGGTGGTCGCGGGCATCACGTTCGGCCTGCTGACTCTCGACGCGGTGCTCGGGACCCCGCTGCACCGGGGTTCCCCACTGGGACCGGCGCCCGCGCTCGGCGGGCGCTACTACGGCTTCGGCAACCCCACGTACTCGGTGTACGTGGTGGCGGCGGTCGTGGCCGTCGCGGCGCTGGCCTCCTGGCTCCTCGCGCGCGGGTGGCGGCGGACGGCGGTCGTGACGGCGGCGCTGCTGTCCGGCGTCGCCCTGGTGGTCGACCTGTGGCCCACGCTCGGCGCCGACGTCGGCGGCGGGCTGGTGCTGCTGCCCGTGCTGGCCGTGCTGGTGCTCGCCGTGGCGGGCGTGCGCGTGAGCGTGCGACGCCTCGTCGGCATCGGGCTCGTGGGCCTGCTGCTCGTGGCCGGGATCGGCGTGCTGGACTGGATGCGCCCGGCCGACCAACGCTCGCACCTGGGCAGGTTCGTGCAGTCCGTGATGGACCGGACGGCGTGGGAGACCGTCAGCCGCAAGGCGGGCTTCGCGCTGTCCTCGCTGTCCGGCGGCGCGACGGCGTGGCTCACCGTGGCGCTCGTGGTGGCCCTGGCCCTGGTGCTCTGGCGCCGTGCGCCCGTGCGGGCCCGGTGGGTCACGCGGCTGGAGGAGGCGTGGCCCCTGGCGCGCCCCGTGCTGGTGACCCTCCTGCTCGCCGCGGCCGGGGGCGCCGTCGTGAACGACTACGGCGTGCGCATCGCGACGATCATGCTCTTCGCCGCGGTCCCGCTGGTGGGGCTGCTGGTCACGCGCACGCTGCCCGTGGAGCCGGCGCCGAGCGACCCGGCGGTGCCCGCGGACGCGGGAACGCCGACGCCGGCCCCGACCGGCCCACTACCCTTCGAGTCGGTCAGCGCGGGCGAACGGGAGGCGGAGGATGGCTGAGCACCTGCCGCGGTACGCCTACCTGGGCCCGGCCGGCACGTTCACCGAGGCCGCCCTGCGCCAGGTGGTCGGCCCGGACGAGGCCGCGTACCTGCCCCAGGTCGACGTCGTCTCGGCGATCGAGGCGGTCCGGCACGACGAGGCCGACTTCGCGGTGGTCGCGATCGAGAACTCCGTCGAGGGCGGGGTCACCGCCGTGCTGGACACCCTCGCCACGGGCGACCCGCTCGTGCTGCTCCGCGAGATGCTCGTGCCGGTCTCCTTCACGCTCGCGGCGCGCCCCGGCACGACCATGGCCGACGTCGCGCGGATCTCCGCGCACCCGCACGCGTGGGCGCAGTGCCGACGCTGGCTGCGGGCGAACCTGCCCGGCGTCGTGCACGTGCCCGCGACGTCGAACACCGCGCCCGCCGCGCTGCTCGCCGGGACCGACGAGAGGCTCGCGTTCGACGCCGCCCTCGTCCCACCGGCCGCGCTCGAGGTCTACGCGCTCGAGGCCCTGGCCGCCGACGTCGCGGACAGCTCGCGCGCGGTGACGCGGTTCGTCGTCGTCGGCAAGCCCGGCCGGTTGCCGCCGCCCACGGGCGCCGACAAGACGACGCTCGTCGTGCACCTGCCCAGCAACCAGGCCGGCGCCCTGATGGAGATGCTCGAGCAGCTGTCGACCCGCGGGGTGAACCTGTCGCGCATCGAGTCGCGACCGATCGGCGACGCGCTGGGCCGGTACTCGTTCTCGATGGACGTCGAGGGGCACATCGCCGAGGAGCGCGTGGCGGAGGCCTTCATGGGCCTGCACCGGGTGTGCCCGCACGTGCGGTTCCTCGGCTCGTACCCGCGCGTCGACGAGCCGCACGACGGCGTCCGGGCCGGCACGTTCGACGCCGACTTCCACGCCGCACGGGCCTGGGTGACCGCGCTGCGCGAGGGCCGCGCGACCTAGCGGTGGCGAGCCGGGACGGTCAGTGCCGCGCGGCCAGCGGCGCGAGGGCGGCGTCCAGCTCGGGCGCGAACGTCCGGGCGAACGTGGCCGTCAGGTGCCCGTGGTCGAAGAAGGCGATGAGCCCGCCGACGACGGGGTGGCACGTGGTGTCCGGGCACATCGTCCCGGTCACGTCCAGCACCTCGACGTGACCGGAGCTGTCGTCCGCGGCGGCCCGGGCCAGCGGGTCGACCTCGACCGCCTCCTCGCGGGGGCGCTCGCACGCCGACGCACCGAAGCCGTCGACGCAGTCCGGGACGCTCTCGCCCATGTGCGGGGTGTCCCGGATGACCAGGACCTCGATCCCCGCACCGGTGAGCTCGGACAGCACGCGCGCGTACGCCTCGCGGGCGACCTCGTCCTCCTCCGCCTCGGGCACGCCCGCGAGGTGCTGGTCCGTGCGGGCCGACATCACCACGACGTCGTAGCCACCGGTGGTGACCTCGTGCCGCACCCAGTCGTTCCAGTCCGAGCAGCCGGTCGCCGCGGCGGGGTCGGCGTACTCGAGCGGGACGTCCACGGGGTAGCAGACCGAGGCCAGGTACGTCGTGACGTCCCAGCCCCGGTCCCGGGCCACCTCCTCGAGGGGCGGGAACCAGTGTCCCGCGTGCGAGTTGCCCAGCAGCGCGACCTGCAGCGCCCCGCCGCCGGTCGCAGCGCCCGTCGTCGCGGTGCCTGTGGTGCCTGCGGTCGCGGTGCCGGCGGCTCCGGTGCCCGCCGTCGCAGTGCCGACGGACCCGTCGGCGGGGTAGTGGCACGTGCGCCGGGTGTCGTACGGCGGGTCGTTCCAGCAGCCGTCGGCGTAGATGCGCGGCCGGTCGGCGGCCGCCTGGGTGGCGCTGGTCCACACCGCGCCGGCCACGTCGTCGCACGCCGCTCCCGCGCGGGTCGCGGCGACGCCGAGGCAGTCGGTCTCGTCCCGGAGCGCGGTGGCCAGGACGACCTGGGCCGCCGCCTCGCGGTCGGCGGCCCACGCGCCCAGGGCGGCGGCCGCGGTCGCCGCTGTGGCCGAGCACACGACGAGCACGGCGACGGTCCACCGGGGTCGGGCCATCCGCGCCGAGCGCCGCACTGGGTCCTCGACCCACGTCTTGGTCACCCAGGCGAGGGCGATGGAGACGGCGACCACGACGGCCCAGGCAGCGGTGCCCGGCTCGCCGCCCAGGACGAAGGGCGCGAGCACGATGACGGGCCAGTGCCACAGGTAGGTCGAGTAGGACAGGTCGCCGAGCACCTGGGCGGGACGCCAGGCCAGAGCCCGGCCGACGCGGCTGTCCTCCGGCGGGTGGGCCAGGACGACGGCCGCCGTGCCGAGGACCGGCACCAGCGCCGCCGCGCCCGGGAACGGCGTCGCGTGGTCGAACCTCGCCGCGGACCACGCCACAGCCGCGAGGCCCGCCCAGGCCATGCCGGCCCGGGCGACGTCCGTCAGGTGCCGGTCGCGCAGGCGCACGGCCGCGAGCGCCACGAGACCGCCGACGCCGAGCTCCCAGACCCGGGCCGGCGTCACGTAGTACGCGGCCGCGGGGTCGACCGCGACGAGGCGGACCGACCACGCGAACGAGGCGAGGACCACCACCGCCAGCGCGGTCCCGACGGCGACGTCCTGCCCACGGTCCGCGGCCCGCCCGGCGCCCGGCGCCGCGGATCGACGGCGCACGGCTGCGCCGACCAGCACCGCCAGACCGATGACCACGGGCCAGACGAGGTAGAACTGCTCCTCGACGGACAGGGACCAGTAGTGCCGGAACGGCGTCGCCGCCTCGGCGGCCGCGAGGTAGTCGGAGGCGGCGCGCGCCAGCGCCCAGTTCTCCACGTAGAGCGCGGACGACACGCCCTCGGACGACGCCTCCGGCAGCTGTGACGACGGCAGCCACACCGCCGAGGCGACCACCGTCACGACGGCGACGAGCGCCGACGCGGGCAGCAGGCGCCGGACGCGCCGCCCCCAGAACGAGAGCAGGGCCCGCGCCGTCGTCGGCGGCGTGCGCAGCAGGTGCGCGGTGATGAGGAAGCCCGACAGGACGAAGAAGACGTCGACGCCGACGTAGCCGCCCGTCAGCGCGTGCGGCCACACGTGGTAGACGACGACCGCTGCGACCGCGACCGCGCGCAGGCCCTGGATGTCGCTGCGGGTGCGGTGTCCCTCGGCGGCGACGACCCCCGGCCGCGCGGCCGTGCTGAGCCCGGCACTCACCGAATGATCGTCGCAGAGACCCCGAGGCAGGGCGCGGCGAGCGGCCGGGCCCCCGGGCGGAGGCGCGTCGAGACGGGCGCGCTCCTAGGCGGTCGGGCTCCTAGGCGGTCGGGCCGTCGCCGTCGACGCGCACGCGCAGGGCCAGCGGGTCCACGCGCGCGGAGATCTCGAGGGCCCGCCCGATGATGTCGCCGTCCACCTGGATCTGCTGCGCGTCGCGGGTGCGCACGCGGATCTCCCGGGAGCGTGCGTGGTCGATCCGGCCCGCCTTGTTCGGCAGTCGCGTGCGCACACCGAACCGCTGGAGGGCGACCTCGCCGAAGAGCTGGGTCCAGCCGAGCAGCCCCACGCGGGTGTCGATGGCCGCGACGTCGAGCCAGCCGTCGTCGAGCACGGCGTCCGGCAGCAGCAGGACACCGCCCGGGAGCTTGCCGCAGTTGCCGATGAGCACGCTGCGCAGGCGCACGTTGAACCACGGGGACTCGTCCAGCGACATCTGCAGGCGCAGGCGACGTGCGTGCAGGTGCCGGATCCCGGCGACGAAGTACGCGATCCAGCCGACCTTCGCCTTGAGCTCCTCGTCGGCGTCGGCGACCATCGCGGCGTCGAAGCCGAGGCCCGCGATGACCAGGAAGATGTGCTCGCGGGCCGGCTCCCGCGCGTCGGGCGGGGTCTCCTCCGGTGCGACCGCCTGCGGGTCCGCCTCGGCGATGTCGTCGCTGACCTGCGCCTCGTCGCGCACCACGGTGAGCCAGCCGACGTCGATCGGCCGGTCGACCCCGGTGAGCGCGATGCGCAGCAGGGCATCGATGTCGCCGAGCGGGAGGTCGAGGTTGCGGGCGAGGAGGTTGCCCGTGCCCTGCGGTACCAGTCCCATCGCGACGCCCGTCCCGGCGACGCCCTCCGCGACGGCGCGGACCGTCCCGTCCCCGCCCACCGCGACGACGAGCTGGGCGCCCCGCTCGATCGCCTCGCGCGTCTGCCCGACGCCGGGGTCCTCCGCAGTGGTCTCGAACCACATGGGCTCGGGCAGGTAGCGCGCGGCGCAGGCCTGGACGGCGGCGTCGCGCAGCGCGGGGACGCCGGGCTTGGTCGGGTTGGCGACGAACGCCACCAGCGTGTGCGTGACGTCGGTGGCCCCGGTGGCGGCGGTCCCGCGGCTGCCGGGGGCGCCGATCGCCGGCGGGATGGGGATGCCCCGCCCGCGCAGGGCGCGGCGGTTCGCCAGGGCGATCCACAGCGCGCCGGCCGCCAGCAGCAGCGCGACCGCCGATGCGACGGCCACCCAGCCCACCCACGACATGGCGCTCACGGTACGACTACCTGCACCGCGGCACACCCCGATTGAGCGTGACGTGGCCCCGCGGCGGCTCGATACCCTCAAGGGGTGATCGACCTGCGCATCCTCCGTGCCGAGCCCGAGACCGTCCGCGCGAGCCAGCGGCTCCGCGGCGACGACGAGTCGCTGGTCGACCTGGCCCTCTCGCTGGACGAGCGTCGCCGGGCCGCGCTCACCCGGTTCGAGACCCTGCGGGCCGAGCAGAAGAGCATCGGGCGCGACGTCGCGAAGGCCGCCGGTGACGAGAAGGCGGCGCTCCTGGCGCGCGCCAAGACCCTCGCCGACGAGGTCAAGACCGCGCAGGCCGACGCCGACGCCGCGGCGGTCGAGCTCGACGACGTCGCCATGCGCATCGGCAACGTCGTCATCGACGGCGTGCCCGCCGGCGGCGAGGACGACTACGTGGTGCTCCGGCACGTCGGCACGCCGCGCGACCTCGCCGCCGAGTACGGCCCGGACTTCGCGGTGCGCGACCACCTGGACCTCGGCGAGCTCCTCGGCGCGATCGACACCGAACGCGGGGCGAAGGTCTCGGGGGCGCGCTTCTACTTCCTCATGGGCGTGGGCGCGCGGCTCGAGCTCGCGCTGCTCACCGCGGCCCAGACCATGGCCGTCGAGGCCGGCTTCGTGCCGGTCGTCACGCCGACCCTGGTCAAGCCGGAGATCATGCGCGGCACCGGCTTCCTCGGCGCGCACGCGGACGAGGTCTACCGGGTCGACGCGGACGACATGTACCTGGTCGGCACGTCGGAGGTCGCGCTCGCGGGCATGCACGCCGACGAGATCCTCGACCTGTCCGCCGGTCCGCGCCGCTACGCCGGCTGGTCGACCTGCTACCGGCGCGAGGCCGGCTCGTACGGCAAGGACACCCGCGGCATCATCCGGGTGCACCAGTTCAACAAGGTCGAGCTCTTCAGCTACACGACGGTCGACGACGCCGAGGCCGAGCACGAGCGGCTGCTGGCGCTCGAGGAGCGGATGCTCCAGCTCGTCGAGCTGCCCTACCGGGTCATCGACGTCGCCGCGGGGGACCTGGGCTCCAGCGCCGCGCGCAAGTTCGACTGCGAGGCGTGGCTGCCCAGCCAGCAGCGCTACCTCGAGCTGACGTCGACCTCGAACTGCACGACGTTCCAGGCGCGCCGTCTCGGCATCCGGGAGCGCACACCAGCCGGTGAGACGCGCACCGCGGCCACGCTGAACGGCACGATGGCGACCACGCGCTGGCTCGTGGCGATGCTCGAGAACCACCAGCAGGCCGACGGCTCCGTGCACGTGCCGGCCGGGCTGCGGCCCTACCTGGGAGGCCTCGAGGTGCTCCGTCCGCTCGACGGCAGCGGGCGCGCGTGAGCCAGCCCCTCCCGGTCGCGACGTCGGACGGGGCGTACCTCGTCGCCGTCGACGTCGACGGCACGCTCATGCGGTGGGACGGCACGATCTCCGACGGCGTGCTCGACGCGATCGCGGCCGTGCGTGACGCGGGCCACCACGTGGTGCTGGCGACGGGCCGGTCGGTGATCTCGGCGGGCCCGGTCGCGCGCCGGCTCGGGCTGACGCGCGGCCCGGCGGTGTGCTCGAACGGCGCGGTGACGGTGAGGCTCGACCCGGACCGCGCGGAGGGCTACGAGGTGGTCGAGACGATCACGTTCGACCCGGAGGCCGCGCTGCGCCTCATCCGGACCGAGCTGCCGGACGCCGCCTACGGCGTCGAGGAGGTCGGCCGCGGGTTCTTCGTGACCAAGCCGTTCCCGCCGGGGGAGATCGAGGGCCGGCACGTGCAGGTCGACTTCGAGGAGCTGTGCCGGCTGCCCGCGACGCGCGTCGTCATCCGCAGCCCCGAGCACACCAAGGAGCAGTTCCACGCGATCGTCGCGCGGCTCGGCCTGCACGAGGTCTCGTACACGGTCGGCTGGGTCGCCTGGCTCGACCTCAACCCGAAAGGCGTCTCGAAGGCCACAGGGCTCGAGGCCGTGCGTCGGCACCTGGGCGTGGACCCGAGCCGCACGGTCGCCCTCGGCGACGGCCACAACGACCTGGAGATGCTCCGCTGGGCGGCGCGCGGCGTGGCCATGGGCGACGCCGACGCCGTCGTGCGCGAGGCCGCGGACGAGGTGACGGGCGGCGTGCTGGAGGACGGTGCGGTCCCGGTGCTGCGCGGGCTGCTGCTGGGCTGACCGGGCGTGCGCCAGGGGCGCGGGTGGACCCGCCCGGGTCGGCAGGGGCACAATCGGCGGCCATGGCCGCAGGCATCGAGGACGTCGCCCGGGTCGCGGGTGTGTCCACCGCGACGGTGTCGCGTGCGCTCCGTGGCCTGCCGAACGTCAACGCCGCGACGCGGGCCAGGGTCCGCGAGGTGGCGACGGAGCTCGGCTACGTGGCGTCGCCGTCGGCCGTGAGCCTCGCCTCGGGCCGCACGCGGACCATCGGGCTGATCAGCCCGCGCATCCGCCGCTGGTTCTTCGCGAACGTCATCGAGGGCGCCGAGCGGACCCTGCGGGCGCGCGGGTTCGACGTCCTGCTGTACACGTTCGACGCCGACCTGCCCAGCTCGCGGGCGAAGGTCGACCCGGAGGTGCTGCGTCGCCGGGTCGACGGGGTCCTCGTCGTGGGCCTGCCGCTCGCGCAGGAGGAGATGGACGCCCTGCGCGCGCTCGGTCAGCCGCTGGTGTGCATCGGCTGGGGCGGGTACGGGCAGGTCACCGTCCGGCTCGACGACCGCGGCACGGCCGAGGCGGCGACGCGGCACCTGATCGAGCTCGGCCACAGGCGCATCGCGCACATCACCGGTGCGCCCGAGGACATCGCGCCCTGGTCGCCGCCCGTGGAGCGGGCCGGCGGCTACCGGGCGGCGATGGCCGACGCCGGGCTCCCGGTCGACCCGGCGCTCGAGGCCCACGGGAACTTCGACGTCGCGGGCGGCCGGGCGGCCACGCGGGAGCTCCTGGGGCGCGCGCCCGACGTCACCGCGATCTTCGCGGCGTCCGACGAGATGGCGATGGGGGCGATCCTCGCCCTGCGCGACGCGGGCCGTCGCGTGCCGCAGGACGTCTCGGTGATCGGCATCGACGGCCACGACCTCGGGGAGCTCGTGGGCCTGACGACGATGGCGCAGCCGGCCGACGAGCAGGGCGCAGCCGCGGCGCGCCTCGTGCTGGACATGATCGCGGGCACCGGCGCGCCGGCCGACCTCGTGTACCCGACGGTCCTCGTGGAGCGCGGCTCGACCGCCCCCGCGCCCGTGCGCCCGGCGGCCTCCTGACGCCGGTCGGCTGCAACGTTTGCAGTGCGACGCGCCGCGTTCTGGGAGCGTACCCACGTGACCGGTCAAGGACGGCGTGCCTGGTCAGGGCGTTGCAGCCGATGCGGGCACCTCGGTTCCGGCCTGTAACGGAATCGTGACCTGATCGGAACCGCCAAACCGCGTGAACGGCCTTGCCCGCGGAGGCTGCAAGCGCTTGCATGGGGGGTGCTTGCTCCGGACGGCGTTCCGCCGAGGCCGGACCGTGGGGGATCACCACGACGATGTGGAGGACGAATGCGAAGCAACACCAGACGGAACCGCGTGATCGCGGTCGTCGGCGGGCTGAGCCTGGCGCTCTCGCTGGCCGCCTGTATGCCCGAGGACGACGAAGAAGAGGCCACCGGCGGCGAGACGACCGAGGGCGGTGGCGACACCGAGGTCGCGGAGGGCTGCGAGGCCTACGCGCAGTACGGCGACCTCTCCGGCACCCAGGTGACGGTCTACACGTCGATCGTGGAGCCCGAGTCGGTCGACCAGGAGGAGTCCTACCTCCCGTTCGAGGAGTGCACCGGTGCGGACATCGTGTACGAGGGCTCGCGCGAGTTCGAGGCGCAGCTGCTCGTCCGCATCCAGGCGGGCAACGCCCCCGACATCGCCTACATCCCGCAGCCGGGTCTGCTGAAGACGATCGTCGAGCTGGCCGACAGCCCGATCGTCCCGGCTCCGGACGAGACCGAGGCGAACGTCGACGAGTACTTCTCGACGTCGTGGAAGGACTACGGCACCGTGGACGGCGAGTTCTACGCCGCCCCGCTCGGCGCGAACATGAAGTCGTTCGTGTGGTACTCGCCGCAGATGTTCGCGGACGCCGGCTACGAGGTCCCGGAGACGTGGGACGACATGATCGCCCTGTCGGACCAGATCGTCGCCGACGGTGTCGCGAAGCCGTGGTGCGCCGGCATCGAGTCCGGTGACGCGACCGGCTGGCCGGCCACCGACTGGATCGAGGACATCGTGCTCCGCTCCGCGGGCGCCGAGGTCTACGACCAGTGGTACACGCACGAGATCCCGTTCAACGACCCGGCGATCGTCGAGGCGTTCGAGTACGCCGACGCGATCCTCCGCAACCCGGACTACGTGAACGCGGGCATCGGCGACGCCGCATCGATCGCGACCACGCCGTGGACCGACGGTGGGTTCCCGATCCTCGACGGCCAGTGCTACCTGCACCGCGCCGCGAACTTCTACCAGAACCAGTGGCCCGAGGGCACGACGGTGGCCGAGGACGGCGACGTCTTCGCGTTCTACCTGCCGCCGATCGACGCGGACAACCGTCCGGTCCTCGGTGGTGGCGAGTTCGTCGCGGCCTTCGCCGACCGTCCTGAGGTCGCCGCGTTCCAGACCTTCCTGTCCTCCCCGGAGTGGGCGAACGAGAAGGCCCTCGTGACGGAGAACGGCGGCTGGGTGTCGGCGAACTCCGGCATGGACGTCAACAACCTGCAGACCGACTTCGACAAGCTCGCCGGCTCCGTGCTGGCGGACACCGAGACGGTCATCCGGTTCGACGCGTCCGACCTGATGCCGGGCGAGGTCGGCGCCGGCACGTTCTGGACCGGCATGGTCGACTGGGTCACCGGCACGGACACGCAGACGGTCCTCGACCAGATCGAGGCCTCCTGGCCGTGATCGTCGGCCGAGCCGATGAGTAGCTGAGCAGGACAGCGGGGGCCCGCACACCGCGTGCGGGCCCCCGCTGCACAGCCCGCCGGACGCGCGGGCGTCCGGGGCTGCCGTGCAGGGGCGGGTTGCCCGTAGGTTGTGGCTTGACACCGGCGGTGTCACGGGGACGGCAACGGCGCCGCGTACTGGAGGTAGATGGTGGACGGCATCTCGCGGTACTTCTCCTGGTTGTTCGGGGAGATCAGGGACTTCCTCGTCTACCGAGGCGACGACCCGGCACGCAAGCTGCTCCTGATGGTCGTGGCCATCGCGCTCTTCGTGGGCGTGATGGGCCTGATCCTCTGGCTCGTCGACCGACCCAAGAAGGCGCGCACGTGGCTCGTCGCCAGCGCCTTCGTCGGGCCGGCGATCCTCGCCCTGATCTTCGGGCTGGTGTACCCCGCCCTGCTGACCATCAACGCGTCCTTCAAGGACAAGCGCGGGGAGCAGTACATCGCCCTCGACAACTACGCGACGGCGTTCACCGAACCGCAGTTCCAGGCGGTCCTGCGCAACACGGCGCTGTGGGTGCTGCTGGTGCCGCTGCTGTCCACGTTCATCGGGCTCGTGTACGCGGTCGTCGTCGACCGGACGAGGTTCGAGAAGCTCGCCAAGACGCTGGTCTTCATGCCGATGGCCATCTCGATGGTCGGTGCGGGCATCATCTGGGGCCTCGTGTACGACCCGCGGCCCGGTGAGGGCGGCGACGCCCGCGGCCTCATGAACGCCTTCCTCGGGCTGTTCGGGGTCGATGCGATCGACACCCGCCTCGCGACACCACCGATCAACACGCTCTGGCTGATCGTCGTGATGATCTGGATCCAGACCGGCTTCGCGATGACGGTGCTGTCCGCCGCGATCAAGGCGATCCCCGACGACATCATCGAGGCCGCCAAGCTCGACGGCCTCACCGGCCTGGGCATGTTCCGCTACATCACGGTGCCGAGCATCCGGCCGGCCCTCGTCGTCGTGCTCACCACGATCGCGATGGGCACGTTGAAGGTCTTCGACATCGTGCGGACGATGACCGGCGGGCAGTTCGAGACGTCCGTCGTCGCGAACGAGTTCTACGACCAGAGCTTCCGGTACAACAACCAGGGCCTCGGCGCGGCGCTCGCCGTGCTCCTCTTCGTGATCGTCATCCCGATCATCATCTACAACGTCCGCCAGATGCGACTGTCGGAGGCGATCCGATGACCACCACCCCCCTTCCCCCGCAGGGCGTCGTCAAGGCGGAGCCCGGTGAGATCACAGGCCCGCCGTCGGAGGGCAAGGTCCAGCGCCGCGCCCGCCTGGCCACGACGAAGCTGTCGTCCCCCTGGGCGTCGCTGACGGCGATCATCCTGGCGTTCCTGTGGACGATGCCGACGCTCGGCCTCCTCGTCACCTCGTTCCGCCCCGACTCCGAGATCCGCAGCAGCGGGTGGTGGAGCGTCCTGTGGAACCCGGAGCTCACGCTCGACAACTACGACAACGCGCTCTTCGGCGGGTCCACGAACCTCATCACCTACTTCGTGAACTCGCTGGTCATCACGATCCCCGCGAGCCTCATCCCGATCTCGATCGCGCTGCTCGCCGCCTACGGCTTCGCGTGGATCGACTTCAAGGGCCGCAACTTCCTGTTCATCGCCGTGTTCGCGCTCCAGGTCATCCCGCTGCAGATCGCGCTCATCCCGCTGCTGTCGCAGTACGTCGACTGGGACATCAACGGCTCGTTCTGGACGGTGTGGCTCTCGCACACGATCTTCGCGCTGCCGCTGGCGATCTTCCTGCTGCACAACTTCATGAAGGACATCCCGCCGTCGCTGGTCGAGGCGGCCCGCGTCGACGGCGCGGGGCACGTGAAGATCTTCTTCCAGGTGATGTTCCCGCTGCTGACGCCGGCGATCGCGTCGTTCGCGATCTTCCAGTTCCTGTGGGTGTGGAACGACCTGCTCGTCTCGCTGACCTTCACCGGCGCGACGCCCAACGTCGCGCCGCTGACGGTGCGCGTCGCGGAGATGGCGGGCACGCGGGGCGGCGACTGGGAGATCCTCACGGCCGGCGCCTTCATCTCGATGATCGTCCCCGTCACGGTGTTCCTGCTGCTGCAGCGGTACTTCGTCCGGGGCATGCTCGCCGGGGCCGTCAAGGGCTGAGCGAGCCGCACGGCGCCGCCGGACGCGGGGCTTCGGGGAGGTGGCCCCCGGAGCCCCGCGGGCGTGCCCGGCCCCCTGCGTCTCGGGCTCCGTCGCGAGAGCGGCGGTACCTGCCCGTGGAGGTCGGGGTGCGGGTGGTGGCGGGTGCGGGTGGGCCCGGGCGCACGCCCTAGCCTTGGCCGGTGACCTCGCTGGGCCGGCTCGTCGGACGGACCCCCGCACCGGCGCTCTTCGTCGTCTCGGGCCTGGGGCAGTACGTCGGGGCGGCGCTCGCCGTCGGGCTCTTCGCGACCGTGTCCGCGGCGGGTGTGGCCTGGGCGCGGGTGGCGGTGGCCGCCGTCGTGCTGGTGGCCTGGCGCCGACCGTGGCGGATGGCGTGGACGCGGCGCGAGCTCGCTGCGGCGGTGGTGTTCGGCGTCGTGCTCGCGGCGATGAACGTCACCTTCTACATGGCGATCGAGCGGCTGCCGCTCGGGACGGCCGTCGCGATCGAGTTCGTCGGACCGGTGACCGTCGCGGTCCTGACGGGTGCGGGGCGCCGCGAGCGGATCGGGGCCGCGCTGGCCGCGGCCGGCGTCGTGCTGCTCGCCGGGGTGACCCTCGTCGAGGGCGCGGAGGCCGCCCTCGGGCTCGCGCTGATCGTGGCCGCGGGTGCGTGCTGGGGTGGCTACATCGTGCTCGGGCGGCGCGTCGCGATGGCCGGCGACGGCGTGACGCGGCTGTCCGTCGCGATGGCGGCGGGGGCCGTCGTGGGCGCTCCGGCGCTGGCCGCGCTCGGGGCGCCGGCCTTCGGGACCTGGCGGACGGCCCTGCTGGTCGTCGGGGTCGCCGTGCTCTCGTCGGTGATCCCGTACGCCGTGGAGCAGGTGGTGCTGCCGCGCGTGTCGGCGGCGGCGTTCGCCGTCCTGCTCGCGCTGCTACCGGCGTCGGCAACCGTCGTCGGCGCGGTGGCCCTGCAGCAGATGCCCGGGCCGGCCGACGCGGCGGGCCTGGTCCTCGTCTCCGTCGCGATCGCCCTCACGTCCCGCAGCGGGCCGAAGCCGGCGGACGAGCCACCGGGTGCCACCGACGGCGCCTGAGGCCGCCTGGGGCCCGCCAACGCCCTGGAGATCCTTCTGGAGGCGCTGCTAGAGGTACTGCCCGGGGGCCTTGGGCTCGCCGTTCTCGTCGGGCGCGAGCCGACCCTGGACGATGACGCCGGGCGGCAGGGCGCGGCGCATCTGGGCGAGCTGGGCCTGTGTGCTCATCTGCTGGGCGACCAGGGCGGTCTGCAAGCCGTGGAACAGGCCCTCGAGCCACCCGACGAGCTGGGCCTGCGCGATCCGCAGCTCGGCGTCGCTGGGCCGCCCCTCGTCCGAGAACGGCAGGGTGATCCGGTGCAGCTCCTCGACGAGCTCCGGTGACAGCCCGTCCTCGAGCTCGCGCAGGGACCGCTCGTGGACCTCGGCGAGCCGCCCGCGCGCGGCGTCGTCGAGCGGTGCGGAGCGCACCTCGTCGAGCAGCTGCTTGATCATCGTGCCGATCCGCATGATCTTGGCGGGCTGGCCGATCATGCTCGACGGGTCGGACGGGTCGGACGGGTCGGACGGGTCGGACGGTTCGGACGGTTCGACGACGGGGTCGGGCCGTGGCTCGTCGCGGGGGGCCTCCGGGCGCTCGCTGTCGGTCATGCCTCCATCATCGCGCCTCCGCCGACGGGCGTCCCGGCGCGTCGCGGGGGACCGGGCCCGCCGGTAGCGTGCCGTCATGGCCTGGATCGGCTCCGCAGCCCACGGTCGCTGGCTCGAGCAGGAGACCGACCGTCTGCTCGCGTTCGGACGCGCGTCGCGCGTCGCGCAGGGCTTCGGCTGGCTGCGCGACGACGGCACGGTGGACGACGCGCGGCCCGTGGAGCTGTGGATCACCTGCCGGATGACGCACGTGTACGCCCTCGGGGCGCTGCTGGGCCGACCAGGGTGCGCGCCGCTCGTCGACCACGGCGTCGGGGCGCTCACGGGTCCCTTCCGCGACGCCGCGCACGGCGGCTGGTTCTCCTCCGTGGGCCCTGGTGGCCCCGTCGACGACGGCAAGGCCGCGTATGCCCATGCCTTCGTGGTGCTCGCCGCGGCCAGCGCCGCCTCCGCCGGCACCGCGGGTGCGCGCGAGCTGCTCCACGAGGCCCTGGGCGTGTCGCTGAGCCGGTTCTGGGAGGACGACGCCGGGATGGTCCGCGAGTCGTGGGACCGCGCCTTCGCCGTCGAGGAGCCGTACCGCGGCGTCAACGCGAACATGCACACCGTCGAGGCCTACCTGGCGGCTGCGGACGTCACCGGCGACGACGCGTGGCTCGGCCGGGCCCTGCGTATCACCGAGCGGGTCGTGCACGGCTTCGCCCGCGCGTACGCCTGGCGCCTGCCCGAGCACTTCGACACCGACTGGACGCCGCTGCTCCACTACAACAAGGAGTCGCCCGCGCACCCGTTCCGTCCCTACGGCGCGACCGTCGGGCACTGGCTGGAGTGGGCGCGACTCGCGCTGCACGTCCGCGCGGGGCTGGTGCGGCGGGGCTTGGCGGCGCCCGACTGGCTGTTGGCGGACGCCGCGGCCCTCTTCGCGGCCGCCACGGCCGAGGGCTGGGCCGTCGACGGCACGGACGGGTTCGTCTACACCGTCGACTTCGCGGGTCGCCCCGTCGTGCGCGAGCGCATGCACTGGGTGCTGTGCGAGGGGATCGCCGCAGCGGCCGCCCTGCACGCGGCCACCGGCGACGACGTCTACGACGCCTGGTACCGCCGCTGGTGGGACGAGGCCGCCGCGCACGTCATCGACCCCGCGGGCGGCTCGTGGTGGCACGAGCTGGACCCGGACCGCCGCGTGTCGCGGACCGTCTGGTCCGGCAAGCCCGACCTCTACCACGCGGTGCAGGCGACGCTCGTCCCGCGCCTGCCGCTCGCGCCCGTCCTCGCCCCGGCCCTGGCGCAGGGTCTGCTGGCCGGCTGAGGCGCACCAGGGCAGCCGGTCAGGGGATCAGCAGCAGCTTGCCGAAGACCGCGCCCGCCTCGAGCAGCTCGTGCGCCCGCCGCGCGTCCGCCAGCGGGACGCGCTCGTGCACGACGGGCCGCACCGTTCCCGCGGCGACCATCGGCCACACGTGCTCGTCGACCGCCGCCACGATCGCCGCCTTCTCCGCAAGCGGTCGCGCCCGCAGGGTCGCCGCGTGCACGGACGCGCGCCGGGCCATCAGCTCGCCCAGGTCCAGTTCCGCGCGTCGTCCCTTCTGCAGGCCGATCACCTCGAGCCGGCCGCCCGTGGCGAGCAGCTCCACGTTGCGCGCGAGGTTCGCCGCCCCGACGACGTCGAGCACGACATCCGCCCCGCGCCCGTCGGTCGCCTCCCGCACCACCTCGACGACGTCGTCGGTCCGGTGGTCGACGACGACGTCCGCCCCGAGCTCCGCGC
>JAEZZV010000376.1 GCA_023418375.1 Actinomycetes bacterium
CGCGTGCTCGGCGCCGTCGCGATCCACCCGAACGAGGCGGTGCTGCACGCCGGGGTGCGTGAGGTCGCCCCGGACGGCCTCGAGCCGCACCCGCGCCCGCACCACGACGTCCCCCTCGACGAGGCGATGGCGCGGGTCGCGTCGGCCGCACGGGCCGACGGGCGCATCCGCGCCATCGGCGAGACGGGCCTGGACCACTTCCGGGCGGGCAGGCGCGGCCGGGCGGTGCAGCGCGAGGCCTTCCGCGCCCACCTGGCCCTGGCCAAGGAGCTCGGCCTGCCCGTGCAGATCCACGACCGCGACGCGCACGAGGAGGTCGTGGACGTCCTCGCGCGCGACGGCGCGCCCGAGCGGACGGTGTTCCACTGCTACTCCGGCGACGCCGCCCTCGCGCGGTTCGCGGTCGCCCGGGGGTGGTTCCTGTCGTTCGCCGGGCCGGTGACCTTCGCGTCGTCGGGCGCGCTGCGGTCCGCGCTGCACGAGGTGCCGCTCGGGCAGCTGCTCGTCGAGACGGACGCGCCCTACCTCGCGCCGCACCCGGCGCGGGGCCGCCCGAACGCGCCGTACCTGCTGGCGGCGACGGTCCGCGCCGTCGCGGCCGAGCTCGGGCGGGACCTCGCGGACGTGTGCCGGGCCCTCAGCCGGACCACCGAGCAGGTCTACGGGCCCTGGTAGAACCGGCGCGCATGTGCCGTCGACCGGTGGAATGTCCGTCACCCGGGTGGTGTCCCGTCGCCCGACTTCCGGTTGTCGTGTCCCTTCCGTTACCGTCGTGAGGTTCCGCGGTGCCGGCAGGCGCGCGAACGCATCCTGTCGGGCGAGGTCGGGAGCCACGTGCACGGACGCAGGGCGGTGCGCCCCAGGCGCGTCGAGCGAGGGCGGCTCGCCGCGCAGGCCTTGGTGCTCGCGATCCTCGTCTCGGGGACGACGGCCTTCGCCACGCTGCACAAGACCGTGACCCTCGACGTCGACGGCCAGCTCAGGTCCGTCTCGGTGTTCGGCCGGACCGTCGGCGACGTCCTGGCCGCCGAGGGCATCGAGGTGGGCGAGCGCGACCTCGTCGTTCCCGCCCTGGGCAGCGGTGCTGCGGACGGCGGCGACATCGTCGTGCGGCACGGGCGCGAGGTGCGCATCGAGGTCGACGGCGAGCAGCGGACCGTCTGGACGACGGCGCTGACCGTCGACGAGCTCGTCGACGAGATGGGGATGCGTGGCGAGGTCCGCGCGTCAGCGTCCCGCGGCGCGGACCTGGGTCGCGACCTGCTGCGGATCTCCACCACGAAGACCGTGCACGTGAGCGTCGACGGGCGCACGGAGGCCGTCGCGACGACCGCCCCGACGGTCCGCGAGGTGCTCCGCGAGCTCGGCGTCGTGCTGGGGGAGTACGACCGCGTGTCGGTGTCCCTGGACGCCGCGGCCGTCGACGGGCTGGTCGTGCTCGTCACGCGCGTCGAGGGCGTGATGCGCACGGAGACCGTGCCCGAGCCGTACGCCACGGTGCGCGAGGAGGACCCGACGCTGGCCAAGGGCCGCGAGGTCGTCGGCACCGCGGGTCGCCCCGGCGCGAAGGCCGTCACCTACCTGTCCTACGAGGCCGACGGCGTCGAGCTCGGCCGGATGGTCATCGCGGAGGCCGTCGTCGAGCCGGCGGTGAACGAGGTCGTGCTCGTGGGCACGTTCACCGCGCCGACGGCGCCGCCCGTCGAGGCCGGCACCTCGCGCGCCATCGGGCTCGAGCTGACGCTCGCGCGCGGCTGGGACGAGACGCAGTTCGGCTGCCTCGACGCGCTGTTCAGCGCGGAGAGCGGGTGGCGGGTGAACGCGGCCAACGCGAACACCGGCGCGTACGGCATCCCGCAGGCGCTCCCCGGCTCCAAGATGGCGAGTGTCGGCGCGGACTGGCAGACGAACCCGGCGACCCAGATCACATGGGGTCTGAACTACATCAGCGGCCGCTACGGGACCCCGTGCGACGCGTGGGCGTCCTTCCAGACCAAGCACTGGTACTGACCTCCTCGCCGGGCCCGTGGGCGCCCGCGGGGCGCTCCCCGGTTTGGCCGTCAGGTCACGAATGGGTTACGGTCGCCTGTCGCTCCGACCGGTGACACGGGCCTGAGCCCGGTCGTCCAGCCGGTGGAGCCGACCGGTCCGCCCCCATGGCGCGGGTGGGCCGCGACGGCCGGATCGGGGGCCCCCTTCCCTCCCGGCGCGCACCGCGCGCCCGCCCCCCGTGCCCGGGACCCCCGACCACAGGACCCACGTGACCTTCTCGCTGCCCCGCGCCCTTCGTCGTCCCGCGGACACCTCCGCGGACCCGACCCTCGCCCTCACCGGCCAGGAGCTCCCCGACACCGACCCAGGGCCCGCGGGCCGGTCCCGCCGCGTCGTCCGGCTGAGCGTCCTCGGGGCCGTCGCCGTCGTCCTGGTGACCGGCTCGATCGCCGTGGCCCGCGCCCACAAGACCGTCACGCTCGACGTCGACGGCGAGGTGGTGCAGGTCGGCACGTTCGCCGGCAGCGTCGAGGGCCTCCTGGAGGACCGGGGCGTCGAGATCGGCAGCCGCGACGTCGTGGCGCCCGACCCCGGCGCCGCCCTCGCGTCCGGCGACGAGGTCGTCGTGCGCCACGCCCGCGCGCTGACCGTGCTCACCGACGGCGCCGAGACGACCGTCTGGACCACGGCGCTGACCGCCGACGAGGCGCTGGAGTCGCTCTCGGCCCGCGGGGAGGACGTGCGGCTCGTGCCGTCGCGCTCCACCGGTGGCACCCGCCCCTCCCTGGCCGTCGAGCTGCGCGCGGACGGCCCGGTCGAGGTCGTCGTGGACGGGCGGACCGAGCGCGTCGCGGACGGCTCGGTGGGCCTGGAAGCCGTGTTCGCGGACCTGGGCGTCAGCCTCGCCGCGCACGACCGCGTGACGATCGCCCCGCCCGCGACCCCCGGCGGCCCGATGACGGTGCTCGTGCAGCGCGTCGTCGTGCGCGAGGTCGCGACCGTCAGCGAGGTGCCGTTCACCACCGTGACGGAGGCTTCCGCCGAGCTGTACCGCGGCGAGAGCCGCACGGTGACGGCCGGCGTGCCCGGCGAGCTGCGCAGCGTGCACCGCGTCGTGCTGGTGGACGGTGCGGAGGAGTCCCGGCGTCTCCTGGAGGAGGCCGTCACGCGGGAGCCGGTGACCGCCGTCGTGCACGAGGGCACCCGCGCCCGCCCGGCCCCCACCGGCGGCGGCGCCGTGGTGCTCGACGGCGGCGTGTGGGACGCGCTCGCCCGCTGCGAGTCGGGCGGCAACCCCGGTGCGATCTCCGCGAGCGGCAAGTACTACGGCCTGTTCCAGTTCTCCCTGGGGACCTGGCAGGCGATGGGCGGCGCCGGCCTGCCGAGCGACGCCCCGGCGAGCGAGCAGCTTCAGCGGGCGCAGGCGCTGCAGGCACGGTCGGGCTGGGGCCAGTGGCCGGCGTGCGCCCGGAGCCTCGGCCTCCTCTGAGCGGCCCGACGCGCGGCCCGTGGCCCGGCATTCCCCGGCCACGGGCCCGCTCCGCCTTGCCCGTACGCTGGCCGCATGAGTGACGCCCTCCTCGGCCCGGCGCAGGTCCGCGACCTCGCCGAGGGGCTCGGTGTCCGGCCGACCAAGGCCCGCGGCCAGAACTTCGTCGTCGACGCCGGCACCATCCGCCGCATCGTGCGCGCGGCGGGCGTGCGGGCGGGGGAACCCGTGGTGGAGGTCGGTCCGGGCCTCGGCTCGCTCACGCTGGGGCTGCTCGAGGCCGGCGCCCACGTCACGGCGGTCGAGATCGACCCCGTGCTCGCGGGCGCGCTGCCCGGCACCGTCGCGACGGTCGCCCCGGGCTGGGCCGACCGGCTCACGGTCGTCACCGCCGATGCGCTGACGGTGACGGACCTGCCCGGGCCGGCGGGCCCGCCGACGTCGCTCGTGGCGAACCTGCCGTACAACGTCGCCGTGCCCGTCCTGCTGACCTTCCTGGCCCGCTTCCCGACGCTCGAGCGGGTGCTCGTCATGGTCCAGGCGGAGGTCGCCGACCGGCTCGTCGCCCCGCCGGGCGGCCGGACCTACGGCGTGCCGTCGGCCAAGGTCGCCTGGTACGCCGACGCCCGGCGCGCAGGCTCGGTGGGCCGGGCCGTGTTCTGGCCGGTCCCGCGGGTGGACTCCGCCCTGGTGGCCCTCGAGCGCCGCGACCCGCCGCCGACGACGGCGACCCGCGCCCAGGTCTTCGCGGTGGTCGACACCGCCTTCGCGCAGCGCCGCAAGACCATGCGGGC
>JAEZZV010000377.1 GCA_023418375.1 Actinomycetes bacterium
GCGCGGACCCGCGCGGGCCGGCGGTGGGACGGTCGCGGGACGGGGCCGCCGGCGGGCAGGGGCGTGCTGGCGGGCAGGGGCGTGCCGGCAGGCAGGGGCGAACTGACGGGCATCGAGGCTCCGGACGACGACGGGCGCGGGGAGGCTCGGCCGGGCCAGCTGCCGACCGTGGGTCACGGCCCAAGTGCAGGGCCGGGTGCCGGACCGGGCGTCGGCCGGGGACCCGCGGTCAGCCTAGTCGCCGGTCGCGACGCCCGGGTCCTCGTTGCCGGGCGCCGGCGGTGCGTCGGGGGGCTCGTCCGGCGCCGCGGGATGGGCGACGCGCACGGCGTTGCGGCCGCTCGCCTTGGCGGCGTACAGCGCCGCGTCCGCCGACGAGAGCAGGCCCTCGGGCGTGCCGTGGACGTCGGAGGCGGCGACGCCGAGGCTCACGGTGAGCCGGTGCCCGGGCATGACGTCGTCCCAGACGATGGCTCCCACCGCCGCGCGGATCCGCTCGCAGACCACGACGGCCGTGGTCATGTCCACGTCGGTGAGGACGATGGCGAACTCCTCGCCGCCGTAGCGCGCGGCGACGTCCTCGCCGCGCAGGGAGGCGCGCAGCTCGGCGGCGATGCGGACCAGCACGCGGTCCCCGGTCTGGTGCGACCAGGTGTCGTTGACCTGCTTGAAGTGGTCGATGTCCAGCAGGGCGACCGCGAACCTCGCTCGCGCGGCCGTCAGCCGGAGCAGCTCCGCGTCGAGCACGCGACGGTTGGCCAGCCCGGTGAGGGCGTCGTGCGAGGCATCCCAGGCCAGGCGCGCGTTGCGCTCCTCGAGGGCCGCCGCCCGCCGTCGCTCGGCCTCCGCGGCCCGCTGCGCCCGCTCGAGCTCCAGGCGTGAGGAGAGCAGTGCGGAGCGCCGTTCGGCGACGGCGTCCGTGAGGCGCACGGTCAGCTGGTGCAGGTCGTGCAGGGCGTCGAGCGCGGCCGTGGCGTCCCCACGGCCCTCGTGGGCGGCGACGAGCGAGTGCAGCAGCTCCACACGCTCGCCGGGTCGGTCGAGGCTCTCGCAGAGGGCGAGTCCCTCGTGGACCTCGGCGACGGCGTCGTCGTAGCGGCTCATGAGGACGAGCCAGCGCGCCGTCTCGCGGTGCACCGACAGGCGCCCGCTGCGTGTCGGGAACCGTTCGACCATCGCCCGGGCGGCCTCGAGGGTCGTGCCGGCGGCGGTGAGGTCCCCGGCGAGCACGTGTGCCCCCACGACGGCGAGCCGCGCGTCGATCGCGAACCGGCTGAGGCCGGCGGCGTCGGCCTCAGCCACTGCCTGCTCGGCGAACGTGAGCGCGCGCCGGGCCGCCGCGACGGCACCGCGCGGGTTCTGCTCGGCGATCCGGCGCCCGGCGACCACGAAGGTGCGCGCGAGGTTCACCTGGACGACGGCGGCCTGGTCGGTGTCACCCTCGGCGAGCCACAGCCGCCGCGACTCGCTCAGGACGGCGGCGGCCTCGGGGGCGAACTGCGTCATGCCGGTGTACACGGTCCCGAGGTGGTTGAGGACCTCGGCGGTGCCGGCGTCGTCGCCCGCCTCCCGGCGCAGCTCGACGGCCCGGCGCAGCAGGTCGACCGCGTCCTCGACGTGGCCGAGCGCGTGGTGGACCAGACCCCGGCAGACGAGCGCGCGGGAGTGCCAGGCGGGGTCGTCGGCCCGCTGGGCGAGGTGTGCCGTGCGCTCCGCGGCGGCGAGCGCGGCCGAGTCGTGCCCCAGGTGCAGGTGTGCCATCCCGACGTGAAGGCACACCTTCATCTCGGCGTCGGTCAGGCCCTGCGCGCGGGCCGCGGCGAGGGGCTCGTCGGCGCGGTCGATGCAGGTCTCCGGGTCGTGCTCGGAGAGGAACTCGAGCTCGTCGACCAGCACGTCCCAGTCCCAGGTGCCCGCGACCGCAGAGGTCGGGTCCGGCGCGGGGAGGGTGGGGGCCGCGGCGGGCGCGGCCGGGACCGCCTGCGCATCGCTGCGGACGTCCGCGGTTCTCATGGCACTCCTCCGGCGGGCCCTCACCCGCTGATCGGCCGGAGACGGGCGATGGTGAGCGGTCGGCGCGGGTGAGCGGCCTACCCTGGGCCCCGACACGCCGCCGACCGAGGAGCCCGCCATGATCCCCGCCCCGCCGTCCGCCCTGCGCGCCGTCGTGACCGGGGCGTCGTCCGGCATCGGGGCGGCCACCGTGCGCCGGCTGCGCGCGGAGGGGTGGGACGTCGTGGCGGCCGCCCGGCGGGCGGACCGCCTCGAGGCGCTCGCGGCAGAGACGGGTGCGCAGCCGGTCGTGGCGGACGTCACCTCCGATGCCGACGTCGCGCGGCTGGTCGACGCCGTGACGGCGGGCGGCCCGGTGCACGCGCTGGTCAACAACGCGGGCGGTGCACTCGGCCTGGACCCGGTGGCCACCGGCTCGTTGGCCGACTGGCGCGCGATGTACGAGGTCAACGTGCTGGGGGCACTGCGGGTGACGCAGGCGTTGCTGCCGGCCCTGCGCTCCTCGGGCCGCGGCGACGTGGTGCTCCTCACCTCCACCGCGGGTCACGGCACCTACCCCGGGGGCGGCGGCTACGTGGCGGCCAAGCACGCCGAGCGCACCATCGCCGAGACGCTGCGTGTGGAGCTGGTGGGCGAGCCCGTGCGCGTCATCGAGATCGCGCCGGGCATGGTGGCCACGGAGGAGTTCTCGCTGGTGCGCTTCCGCGGCGACGGCGCCCGCGCGGCCGCCACGTACGCGGGCGTCGACGGGCCGCTGACGGCCGACGACGTTGCCGACGCGATCGCGTGGTGCCTGACCCGGCCGCACCACGTGAACATCGACTCGATGGTGATCCGGCCGCGGGCCCAGGCGAGCAACACCGTCGTCGCGCGCACGCTCTGACGGTCCGGGCGCCGTGCGGTGCCCGGACCGTCGGGCAGGTGCTCTCCCGGGTTCTACCGGGTGCGCTCCACGTACGCGCGCAGCGTGTCGCGCACGAAGGTGGCCCCGTCCTCGCCGCCGTAGTTGGCGGCGAACCGCGGGTCGGCGACGTACATGTCCGCCAGTCCCAGGAGGTACTCGCGGTCGGGGGCGCCTGCGTCGTGCCCCGGCGTGCCGGGGATGCTCGCCAGCCACTGAGCGTGCCGGTGGGCCAGCTCCTGGGCCGGCGCCGAGGCCGGGTCCATGCCCGAGGCCGCGGCCTCGGTCCAGTCCCTGCCCAGTGCGGCGGCCCGCTCGCCCCACGCGCCGCGCTCCTCGTCGCTCATGCCGCGCCACCACCTGTCGCCCGTCGCGTACGCGTCGGCGCCCCAGCGCTGCTCCACCTCGTCCCGGTACTGCGTGTGGTCGAAACCGTCGAACATCTCCTCGGCCACCAGGGGCCCTCCCGTCTCCAGTGCGTCGATCGTCCGGGCGACGGACGCGGCCATCCGCGTCAGGCGCCGCTGCTCGGTCCGCAGCGCGTGGAGGTGGCGGCGCAGGGCAGCGGCCCGGTCCCGTTCGCCGTCGAGCACCGCTCGTACGTCGGCGAGCGGCAGCCCGAGTGCACGCAGCACGAGCGCCTCCTGCAGGCGGACCAGGGCGGCGTCGTCGTAGTACCGGACGCCCCCGGGGCCGACCCAGGTGGGCGGGAGCACGCCCACCGCCTCGTAGTGCCGCAGCGTGCGGCTCGTGGTTCCGCTCGCGCGGGCCACGTCGCGGATCGAGTGCTCGCCCATCCCGTCACCTCCCTTCGGACTCCGATGACGGTATGAGTTGACGTTACGTCAACCGCAACCCCGAACGGCCCCGATCGGCACCGAGCGTGCCGGCGACGCCGTCCCCGCCGCCCAGGCCCTCGTTGCGGGCGATGACCACGGCGGCGGCGCGGTCGCGCGCACCGAGCTTGGCGAGGATCGTCCCGAGCATGTTGCGCACGGTCTTGTCGCTCAACGACAGGCGCCGCGCGATCGCCGCAGTGTCGTGCCCCGCCGCGAGATGGTCGAGCACCTCGCGCTCGCGGTCGGTGAGCTGGGGGAACGGCAGCCGCACCGAGGACCGGCCGCCCAGCACGTAGGCCATGGCCCGGTCGGCCACCGCGGGCGACAGGATCATCTCCCCGGCCGCGACGGCGCGGACCGCGCGCTCGACCTGGTCGGGGGACGCCGACTTCACGAGGAACCCGCGGGCTCCGGCGCGGATCGCCGCGACGACGGCGTCGTCGTCCTCGTGCATGCTCACCACGAGGACCGCGACGTCCGCTCGCTCGCGGGTGAGCTCACGCGTGACGTCGACGCCGGAGCCGTCCTGGAGGTCCAGGTCCATGAGGACGACGTCGACCCCGACGCCCGCGGGGCCGGTCAGCAGCGACCTCGCCTGCTCTGCGCTCGCGGCCTGGCCCGTGACCTCGATGCCCGCCAGGGAACCGAGCAGGGCCGACATGCCGATCCGGAACACCGGGTGGTCGTCGACGACGACGACCCTGGTCGCGGTCACGCGATCGCCTCCTCGAGCGGCCGCGGGGGCGGCGGGCCGTCGACGCCCGGCTCGGGCAGGTGCGCCGCCACGCGGGTACCCGGGTCCAGGGCGGTGACCTGCACCCACCCGCCCAGCTCGGCCGCCCGCTCGGCCATCGACCGCGTGCCAACGCCCCCCGTGACCGCGTCGCCGGGCCCGCCGCCGGGGTCCTCGCAGACGACG
>JAEZZV010000170.1 GCA_023418375.1 Actinomycetes bacterium
GTCGTCGATCGCGTCGAGCGCGGCGAGCCCGGCCGCCGCACCCTCGACCCGGCCGACGGCGACCGCCAGCGCCGTGCGCGCGCCGAGCGTCGGCGTCAGCGCCACCAGAGCCGTGTACAGGCGGTGCAGGGCCGCCCAGTCCGTCTCGCCCGTGCGCGCACGGTCGCAGTGCACCGACTGGATCGCCGCCTCGAGCTGGAAGCGGCCCGGGCGACCCAGCGCGGCCGCGCGGCGCAGGAGCGACTCGCCCTCGGCGATGAGTGCGGCGTCCCAGGTCGCGGGGTCCTGCTCGGACAGGGGTAGGTACTCACCGGCGGTCCTGGCGCGCGCACGGGCCTCGGACAGCGTGAGGAGCGCCGCGAGCCCCCACGCCTCGGGCTCGTCCCCCAGCAGGACGGCCGTCGTGAGGGCGAGGTAGCGGGCCTCGTCCAGGAGCGGCGAGCCACCGAGGAAGTCCATCGCGTAGGCGCCGTAGATCGCCTCCAGCACGGGCGGCAGTCGATCGGGCATGTCCGCCCGCGTCGGCACGGCGAACGGGATCCCGGCGCCCTTGATCCGGCGCTTCGCGCGGACGAGGCGCTGGGCCATCGTCGCCGTGGGGACCGCGAAGGCCCGCGCGATCTCGCGGGCGTCGAAGCCGAGCACCACCTGCAGCATCAGCGGTGCGTGCGCCTGCCGGTCGACCCGGGGGTGGGCGCACGCGAAGAGCAGCTCGAGCCGCTTGTCACCGATGGCGTCGACGTCGACGTCGAGCAGGTCCGCGGGTGTGGTGGGCGCCTCGTCCAGGGGCACCGCGGTGCGGTGGGCGGCCGAGCGGAGCGCGTCGCGGACCCGGTTGCGTGCCACGGTCAGCAGCCATCCCTCCGGGTTGTCGGGCACGCCGGCCTCCGGCCAGGTGCGCAGCGCCCGCTCGAAGGCGTCGGCGAGCGCGTCCTCGGCGCCGGCGAGGTCGCGGGTGGGTGCCGCGAGGATCGCGACGAGGCGCCCGTACGAGGCGCGCGCCGCGAGCGTCGCAGCGGCGCGCGCCTCGTCGGTGCCGCTCACGCGAAGTCGAAGTCCGTCCAGGCCCCGTCGACGAAGCGCGTCGCCGTCGGCCGGATCTCGACCGTGCCGTAGTGGACCGGCGGAGCCTGCTGCGCCCAGGCGACCGCCGCGTCGAGGTCGGGAACGTCGATGACCACCGTCCCGCCGAGCTGCTCCTTCGTGTCCGCGAAGGGACCGTCCTGCACGACGAGCGTGCCGGTCGCCAGCGACACGGTCGTCGCCTGCGCGACGGGCCGGAGGACCTCGGCGGAGACGAGCACGCCGGACGCGTCGAGCGCCTTCGTGTAGGCGTCGAAGGCGGCCATGCCCTCGGCGAGGGCCTCCGGGCCGAGCTCCTCGGCGGTCATCTCGGGGTAGTGGAGCAGGAGTGTGTAGCGCATGGTCGGTCCTTCCGTCCTCGGTGATCCTGACACCGTGATGACGATCGTCGGAAGGACGGATCGACATCTCGGGCGGACGGGTTCCGAGGACCCGCCCCGACGGTCCCGCGGGCCCGGCGCAGACCGCGGCGGACAGCCGCTCGCGCGTGATCGCCGCACCCGTATCCTGGGGCCGCCCGGGGCCTCGCCCGGGCGCTGACGAGGTCGGGAGCGTGAGGCGCGTGTCGGTCCGGGTGGCCCTGATCGGGTGCGGAACCGTGGGCACGGAGGTGGCCCGCCTGCTCCTGACCCACGGCGACGAGCTGACCGCGCGCGTGGGCGACGAGGTGCGGTTCGTCGGCATCGCCGAGCGCTCGCTCGACGCGGAGCGCGACCCGGTGATCCCGCGCGAGCTGGTCACCACCGACTGGCGCGAGCTCGTCACGCGGTCCGACGTCGTGATCGAGCTCATCGGCGGCCTCGAGCCGGCGCGGACGATGATCCTCGAGGCGATGGCGGCAGGCGCGTCCGTCGTGACGGCCAACAAGGAGCTGCTCGGCAAGGACGGCCCGACCCTGTACGCCGCGGCCGAGGCCGCGGGCGTCGACCTGTACTACGAGGCCGCGGTCGGCGGTGCGATCCCGCTGATCCGGCCCGTGCGCGAGTCGCTCGCGGGCGACCGCATCACGCGGGTCCTCGGCATCGTCAACGGGACCACGAACTACGTCCTGGACCAGATGGCCACGACCGGGGAGGACCTCGCGCTCGCCGTCAAGCAGGCGCAGGCCCACGGCTACGCGGAGGCGGACCCGACCGCCGACGTCGAGGGCTACGACGCCGCAGCGAAGGCCGCGATCCTCGCCTCGCTCTCGTTCCACACCCGCGTCTCGACGGCCGACGTGCACCGGGAGGGCATCACGTCGGTCACGGCCGAGGACGTCGCCTGGGCGGCCGAGACCGGGCACGTGCTCAAGCTCCTCGCCGTGGCCGAGCGCCTGCCCGGCGACGCGGGCGTCGTCGCCCGCGTGCACCCCGCGCTCGTGCCCGTCGCCCACCCGCTGGCAGGGGTTCGCGGGGCGTTCAACGCGGTGTTCGTCGAGGCCGAGGCCGCCGGGCCCCTCATGTTCTACGGCCAGGGCGCCGGCGGCGTGCCCACCGCATCGGCCGTGCTCGGCGACGTCATGACGATCGCGCGGCACCGCGTGCAGGGCGGTCGCGGACCGGTGGAGTCGCGGTACGCGGACCTTCCCGTGCTCCCGATGTCGGCCGCGGTCACCCGCTACCAGGTCCGGCTGCGCGTCGCCGACCGCCCGGGGGTGCTCGCCCAGGTGGCCGGTGCGTTCGCGGCGCACGACGTGTCGATCGAGACGGTCCGCCAGGCGGTCGCCGCCGACGGCTCGACCGGCGAGGCGGCCGACCTCCTCGTCGTGACGCACCGCGCCAAGGAGTCGTCCCTTGCGGCGACCGTCGAAGCCCTCCAGGGCCTCGACGCGGTGTCCGCGATCCTGTCCGTGCTCCGGGTCGAGGGGGCGTGATGGCCAACCAGTGGCGCGGCGTCATCGCCGAGTACTCCGACCGGCTGCCGGAGCACGTCCAGGAGCGCGTGGTCACGCTGGGGGAGGGCGGCACGCCGCTGGTGGCGGCGCGCGCGCTGTCCGAACGGGTGGGCGCGACCGTCCTGCTCAAGGTCGAGGGCATGAACCCGACCGGCTCCTTCAAGGACCGTGGCATGACCACCGCGATCTCGTCCGCGGCGGCCCGGGACGTCCGGGTCGTCATCTGCGCGTCGACGGGGAACACCTCGGCGTCCGCCGCCGCCTACGCCACGGCCGCCGGGATGACCTGCGCCGTGCTCGTCCCCGACGGCAAGATCGCGATGGGCAAGCTCAGCCAGGCTGTGGCGCACGGCGCGCGCCTGCTCCAGGTCGACGGCAACTTCGACGACTGCCTCGTGGCGGCCCGCAAGCTCGCCGAGAGCTACGCCGTCGAGCTCGTGAACTCGGTGAACCCGGACCGCATCGAGGGGCAGAAGACGGCCTCCTTCGAGATCGTCGACTGGCTCGGCGACGCCCCCGACATCCACGTGCTGCCGGTCGGCAACGCGGGCAACATCACCGCGTACTGGAAGGGCTTCGTCGAGTACGCGACCGACGGCCCCGCGACCCGGACCCCCGCGATGTGGGGCTTCCAGGCGGCCGGGGCGGCGCCCATCGTCCTCGGCCACCCGGTCGACGAGCCCGAGACCATCGCCACCGCGATCCGCATCGGCAACCCGGCGTCGTGGCGGCAGGCCGTGGACGCCCGTGACAGCTCCGGCGGCCTCATCGAGTCCGTCACCGACGAGCAGATCCTCGCCGCGCACCGGATCCTGTCGGCCGAGGTCGGCGTGTTCGTCGAGCCGGCGTCGGCGTCGGGCGTGGCCGGGCTGCTCATGCTCGCCCAGCAGGGACGCGTGCCGCGCGGGGCGACGATCACCGTCACCGTGACGGGTCACGGCCTCAAGGACCCGCAGTGGGCGTTGCGCACCCCCGACGGCTCGCCGGTCGAGCTGACCCGCGTGACGCCCGACGTCGTGTCGATCGCCGACGCGCTCGGCCTGGCCTGAGGAGCCGGCGATGCGACTGGTCTGCGACCACGTGCGCGTGCGGGTGCCCGCCACGAGCGCGAACCTCGGCCCCGGCTTCGACTGCATGGGCCTGGCACTGGCGCACTACGACACGATCGAGGTCCGCGCGCTCGGGAGCCCCGAGGTTCGCGTGCGCGTCTCCGGCGAGGGCGCGGGCGAGCTGCCCGACGGCGAGGACCACCTCGTCGTCCGGGCCATCCGCGCGGCGCTCGACGACGTCGGCGCGCCCCAGGTCGGGCTCGAGCTGACCTGCGAGAACCGCATCCCGCACGGGCGCGGGCTGGGCTCCTCGGCCGCGGCCGTCGTCGCCGGCATCCTCGCGGTGCGGATGATGATCAACGAGCCCGAGGCGCTCTACAACACCGCGGCGTTCAAGATCGCCACCCAGTTCGAGGGCCACCCGGACAACGCAGCGCCCGCCATCCTCGGCGGTGCGACGATCTCGTGGACCGGCCCGGACGGGCCGCACGCGACGCAGCTGCCGCTGCACCCCGACATCGTGCCCGTCGCCCTGGTGCCCCAGGTGCGTCTGGCGACGCGGACCGCACGCGGCGTCCTGCCGCCCACGGTCCCGCACGCCGAGGCGGCGTTCACCGCAGGGCGGTCCGCGCTGCTCGTCCAGGCGCTGTGCCACCGGCCCGAGCTGCTCTTCGACGCGACCGCGGAGAAGCTGCACCAGGAGTACCGGGCGCAGGTGATGCCGTCGACGTGGCGCCTCGTGCAGGCGCTGCGCGCGGCCGGCCTCGCGGCGGTCGTCTCCGGTGCGGGCCCGTCCGTCCTCGTGCTCGAGCGCGCGAGCGAGGGGGACCGGTCCGCCTCCGCGCGGGCCGAGGTGCTTGCCCGGATCGGCGAGGACTGGGACGTCGTCGCCCCCGGGGTCGCCACGCAGGGCGCGCTCGCCGAGCGCCTCTGAGGCGTCCCGGGGTCACCCGGAGGGCCCTGCGCGTGGCCCCCGGCCGGGTGGTAGCGTTGGGGTCAATCCCCCGAAACTCCCTCAGCGGGCACGTGGGCAGCCATGCCTACGGCGGTGCTGCGGAGCGCGGGGACCCCGCCACCTCCACGATCGGTTGCCGATCCCGTGGCGGACGAACGCGCCGGAGATCCGGCGAGCTTCTGCGGCCCACGGTCCGTCCGGCCGCCGACGAGGGGGAAGGACCTTCGTGACAGACACCATCGACGCAGCGTCGGACGCCGGCGCCGGCCGCGCCGCAGCGCTCAGCACGCTCCGTCTCCCTGAGCTCCAGGCGCTGGCCTCCCAGCTGGGCGTGACGGGCACCTCCGGCATGCGCAAGAGCGACCTCGTCGAGGCCATCAAGGAGCGCCGTGGCGGCGCGCGCACCCGCACCGCGACGTCGCGCGCCCGCACGTCCGCCCGCGCCGAGGCTGCGGCTGCCGCGCCGACCGTGGAGGTCGTCGCGCAGGCCGAGCAGGCGGCCCCCGAGG
>JAEZZV010000183.1 GCA_023418375.1 Actinomycetes bacterium
CCGTGGGCGCCGGGGTGGCCGGGACGGTGCCCGGGAGGGCGGGGGCGGGGGCGGTCGCGTCGGGCACGGCCGGACGCTAGCCGATCACGAACGCCCAGGTGGTGGGTTTGCGCGCCTGTCCTGGTCAGGCCGGGTCGCGGTGTGCGACGCCGACCGCGCGGGCCCAGGCGGCGACGTCGTCGGGCAGGGGAGGGCTCGCGTCACCGCCGAGGAGGGCGGCGACGTCGGGTGCGGGCACCCGTTCCCCGGTGCGCGAGAGGAAGCGCCCGGCGACCCATGCGCGCGCCACGTGCTGTGCCCCGCGCGTGAACTCCTGCTCGACATAGACCACCCGCGGGTCCCAGCCGAGCACCCGGGTGGTGATCGTGAAGCGTTCCCAGAGCCGCAACGAGCGCTTGTACGAGACTGTCGACGACGCGACCACCGGGTACCACCCGCGCGCACGCAGGAGCGCGGAGCCCCCGAGGTCGGCGATGAGGTTGGTCCGGGCGATGTCCATCATCTGCAGGTAGACCCCGTTGTTGACGTGACGGAACACGTCCAGGTCGCCCGGGTGCACGCGCAGGCGTGTCACCGAGGAGTCGAACAGGCCCTGGCCGGGGATCGCGCGTCGGGGCCGGGCGGTCACGCGGGCGAGGTGCAGCTGGCGGCTCACGGGCCGACGGTACCTGCGCAGCCCGCGGGCCGCTCCGGGCGGCTCCGCGCGTCGCCCGGCATGTTCAGCCGGCTCAGACGGGCGGGGCCGGGTCGTACTGGATGCCTCGCCGCACGCCCCGCGCCATCTCGACGGACTCGAGGCGGGCCACCAGGTGCAGGGCCATGTCGATCCCCGCGGACACGCCAGCGGAGGTGATGACGTCCCCGTCGTCCAGGAACCTCGCCTCGGTGTCGGGGAGCGTGGAGGGGTCGAGTGCGGCCAGCTCGTCGAAGGCGCTCCAGTGCGTCGTCACCGGTCGTCCGGCGAGCAGTCCGGCAGCGGCGTAGACGAGTGCGCCCGTGCACACCGAGGTCATCAGCGGGGTCTGCGCCCGCATCCAGCGCACCCAGGCCAGGTGCGCGGAGTCGGTCGCGAGCCGGCGCGTGCCGCGCCCCCCGGGGTACAGGAGGACGTGCAGCGGGCCGACGTCGGCCGCCGCGAGGTCGGGCACGAGGCGCAGCCCCTTCGCGAGCCGCACCCCTGCGCCGTCGGCGGAGAACGTCACGACCTCCGGACGCAGGGGGCTGTGCCGGGCCCAGGACGCCAGCACCTCGTAGGGGCCGACGACGTCGAGCTCCTCGGCGTCGTCGAAGACGAAGATGCCCACCCGCAGCGGTCGATCGGTGCCCACGGCGCCAGGGTGCCGCACGGCGGCGGCTACGCCAAGGGGCGCCGATCCCGCACCCGGGTGCGCGCCCCGGTCAGGCGCCGGGCAGCGCCAGCATCTGGTCCAGCGCCACGCGCGCCCAGTGGGCGTCGTCGGCGTCCACGACGATCCGGTTCGGCACCCGGCCCTCGGCGAGCGACTCGAGCGCCCAGACGAGGTGTGGCAGGTCGATCCGGTTCATCGTGGAGCAGAAGCACACCGTCGAGTCCAGGTAGTGCACCTGCTTGTCGGGGTGCTGCGCCGCCAGCCGGCGGACCAGGTTGAGCTCGGTGCCGATGGCCCAGGCCGAGCCGGCCGGCGCGGCGTCGAGGGCCCTGATGATGTACTCCGTCGACCCGACCATGTCAGCCGCCGTGACGACCTCGTGCGTGCACTCGGGGTGCACGAGCACGGTCACGCCCGGCACGCGCTCGCGGACGTCCGCGACGTTCTGCGCGGAGAAGCGGCCGTGCACCGAGCAGTGGCCCTTCCACAGGATCATCCGCGCGTCGGCCAGCTGCTGGGCGGTGAGGCCGCCGTCGGGCCGGCGCGGGTCGAAGACGACGCACTGCTCCAGCGGGATGCCGAGCTGGAGCACCGCCGTGTTGCGGCCGAGGTGCTGGTCGGGCAGGAACAGCACCTTCCCGTCGCCGTCCACGCCGCCGACCTGGTCGAACGCCCACCGCAGCGCGACCTGGGCGTTCGACGACGTGCACACGGTTCCGCCGTGGCGCCCCGTGAAGGCCTTGATGGCGGCGGAGGAGTTCATGTACGTGACCGGGATCGTGCACTCGGCGACCCCCGCGTCGGCGAGGACCGCCCAGGCCTCCTCGACCTGGTCGATGGCGGCCATGTCGGCCATCGAGCACCCGGCGGCGAGGTCGGGCAGCACCACCTGCTGCGCGTCGGTCGTGAGGATGTCCGCCGACTCGGCCATGAAGTGCACGCCGCAGAAGACGATGAACTCGGCCTCCGGTCGCGCTGCCGCCTCGCGCGCGAGCTTGAACGAGTCGCCGGTGACGTCGGCGAACGCGATGACCTCGTCGCGCTGGTAGTGGTGCCCGAGCACGAAGACCCGGCTGCCGAGGGCGGCCTTCGCGGCGCGGGCCCGCTCCGCCAGCGCCGGGTCGCTCGGTGCGGGCAGGTCGCCCGGGCACTCGACGCCCCGCTCCGACGCGAGGTCGGAGCCACGGCCGAGGAGCAGCAGGGCGGAGGGTGACGGCTCGGCGAAGGTGGCGGTCTGGCCGGTCATGGGAGCAATTCTCACACGGCGCCCCGCGCCGGGTCCGTGACGTCCGGGGGCGCGCCGCGGCCGGGGGAGGATGGTCCGGTGCGCGTCCTTCTGGCCCCCGACTCCTTCGGCGGCACCCTGACCGCGGTCCAGGCCGCCGAGGCGATGGCCGACGGGTGGCGCCGGGGTGCGCCCGCCGACGACGTCCGGACGCTCCCGCTCGCGGACGGCGGTCCGGGCTTCGTCGCGATCCTGCACTCCCGCCTGGGGGGTGATCTCGTCCCGGTCGCGGTCACCGGGCCGCTCGGCGACGAGGTCCCGGCGGCGCTGCTGAGCGTCGACGGCCCGGGGGGCCCGACCGTCTACGTGGAGTCCGCCCACGCGGTCGGGCTGCACCTGGTGCCCCCGACCCGCCGGGACCCGACGCGGACGACGTCGGCGGGGGTCGGGGAGCTCCTGCTCGCCGCCCGGGCGATGGGAGCGGCGCGGGTCGTCGTCGGCCTGGGCGGCTCGGGGACGAACGACGGCGGCGCCGGGATGCTGGCGGCGCTCGGCATGGCGGCGCCTGCGCTGCGCCGGGGCGGGGGAGCGCTCGGCGCGCTGCGTGCCGACGACGTCGCGGACCTGTCCGTCGCGCAGGAGGCGCTCGCGGGCCTGGACCTCGTCGTGGCGACCGATGTCGACGTGCCGCTCCTGGGGCTCCACGGCGCGAGCGCGGGGTTCGCGGCACAGAAGGGCGCGACCGGCGAGCAGGCGCAGGAGCTCGAGCGCGCGC
>JAEZZV010000307.1 GCA_023418375.1 Actinomycetes bacterium
GTCGTCGGCGGCGACCCGGTGTTCGCCGGGGACCACCTCGCGACCCTCGCCGTGCGCGGCGAGCAGGCCGCGTTCGCGCTGCTCGCCGAGCGCCGGCTGGCGCCGTTCGCCGCGCTGCCGGACGCGATCCGCGAGCGCCTCCTCGAGACGCTCCGCGCCTGGCTGCGGCACTGGGGCTCGCGCGCCGCCGTCGCCGACGAGCTGCGCGTCCACCCGCAGACCGTGAGCTACCGCGTGCGTCAGCTCCGCGACCTGCTGGGCGAGGCGCTCGACGACGCCGACGCGCGGTTCGAGCTCGCGCTCGTCCTCGCGGATCGGGCGCCCCGGGCCTGACCCGGCCCGTCGACGGTGCCGGTCACGACGCGAGGACGGCCCCGGTCACGCGGCGTCGGGGGCGACGGCCATCTCCTCGTGGTGCGTGGTGACCCAGAACCGCGCCGCCAGCACGAGCCCCAGCACCAGGAGGGCGCTCGTCAGGAGGAACGGCCACGCCCGGTCCATGCCGGACAACCAGCCGGAGATCCAGCCGAACGGAGCGACGACGAGCATCACGCACGTGCGCTGGATGGCCATGACCCGGGACCGCTCGTCGCGGTCCACGTGCAGGGCGACGAGCGACTCGGTGAGCATGAAGAGGATGCCCGCGCCGAACGCGTCCAGCAGCAGGCAGACCCCGAGCAGCGCGTAGGTCGCCGTAGTGGGCCCGTCGTCGCCCGCGGGGATGACCACGAGCAGCAGCTGCCCGGCGAGGTACACGAGGAAGCCCCACAGGGTGGGCCGGCGCAGGTTGAGCACATGCGTGAGCCGCGGGATGACCGTGAAGAACAGCAGCACGGAGAGCACCGAGCGGGCCAGCGGGAAGAACGGCAGCAACGCGTCGGCCACGCCGAGGCGCTGGTTGACCGCGACCTGCCAGAACGTGCCGTTGACCAGGGTCACCGCTGCCACGACGGCGCTCAGCGCGAGTGAGAAGAGCGTCCCGCGCGAGTGCAGGATCAGACCCAGCACCCCGCGGTACTGGGCGAGCAGGCGCCAGGTGCTCACGCCACGGGTCTGCTCGAGCCGCAGGCGACCTGTCCTGGTCTCGGTCGACCACCGGTACAGGAGCGCGACCTTGCCGGTCATGATGACGAACGCGTTGAGGTAGAGGATCCGCACCGCGGGCTCGAGCCCGTACTGCGCCACGAGCAGCGCCGCGATCGGGGCGAAGATCGCCGAGCAGTCGCCGGCGACCTTGACCAGGGAGTACAGCCGCGGGATCTCCGCCCGGTCCGCGTCCTCGACCAGCAGGCAGTCCCACGAGTTCTGGGTGACCTGCCACGCCCCGTTGACGATCGCCGCCACGAGGAACCACCAGAAGTTCTGTGCGAACGCCCAGATCAGGCAGGGGATCGACCACGCGATCAGGTCGAACACGGCGGTCGTCGCACGCCGGCCGAGCTTGTCGGTGATGACGCCGCCGAGCAGCCCGAACCCCACCTGGGACACCGTCCCGACGGTCGCGACCAGGCCGATCTGCTCGTCGGGCACACCCAGGGCGAGCATGAACACGGACGCGTAGGGCAGCACCAGCGCCATCGACAGCCCCCACATGGGTTCCGTCCAAATGGCGGCGCGGGCGTTGCCCGTCAGGCCGACGAGCGAGGCCAGCAGCGAGTTCCGGGGCGTGCGCACGAGGAGAAGTCAAGCGCAGCGGGGCGCAGGATCGCGTCCATGATCGGCCGCGGGTCGTCGGGGTGCGGCCCGGTCAGCCCCTGTCGGGGACCGGGCGGACGTCGGCGCGGCCGTCGCCGATGACGATCTCCTGGTCGGGGCACACCGGTCCGGGAACCACCGCGACCTCGCCCGAGGGGAACGTCACCGTGACGTCGCCCTTGGAGCACCCGTTGTCGAGGTACAGCACGCCGCCGCCGGCGTCGACCTCGGCCTCGTCGCCGTCGACCGAGACGACGACGTCGTCGGGGCCCTCGTTCACGAAGCTCAGGTCACCCGGGTCGCTGCACGCCGCCACCGTCGCCAGCACTCCCGCGAGGACGACTCCCGCGGCCACGCCACGTCCCACCCTGGTCATGTCGACCTCCCGGCCGTTCCGACCGGCCACCGCGGCCGGTCGTCCCGACCGTAGCCACGCGCGACCGGGCCCCGGGGCTCCGTCACAGCGGGCCCACGGGACCTGCACATGATCAGCGCACGCCGCGGAACGCGAACGTGAAGACCAGCTCCTCGCCCCGGGGCAGCAGGAACTCCGGGTGCGTGCGGGCGCCCCACGAGTCGTCGCCGCCGACGCCGCGGCGCATGAGCGCCGGACGCAGGACCGTGTGCACCACCGGCGGCAGCTCGTTGGGGTGCCGGGCGTTCTCGATCTCGAACGGCGTCCACGGCAGGGCCGACAGCTCCATCCCCCCGGGGACGCCGACGCCGGCAGCGCCCCCGCCGCACTCCAGTCGCAGGCCGACGCCGTCGTCGTCGGTCACCTCCGCCCAGCGCACGCCGGTGCGGCTGCCCGCCTCCTGCGGGCGCACGTACGGGGTGAGCTGCGTGGCCACGTCACCGGAGTACACACCCAGGCGCGCCCCGAGGCGACGGTCGACGGCGCACTCCTGCGGCCCCTCGCCGTACCAGCGCAGGTGCCGCAGGTCGGCGTCGGTGGTCAGGAGCATGCCGAGCTCGGGCAGGTCGGGCAGGCCGTCGCCCGGTCGCAGGGTCAACGTCACCTCGACCCGCCCGTCGCCGGACACGCGGTACGTGACCTCGCACTCGCTCGCGGGCGTCGTCGGGAGCTCGAACGCATAGGTGACGGCCACGTGGTCGGCGTGGGCGACGACGTCGGGCAGCTCGCGGCCCGGCAGCGGGCGGCGGTACCGGCTCGCGAGCAGCCAGGGGCCGTCGCGGAACGGCATGCCCCAGCCACGCTCGTTCGCCGTCGGCGCGTGCCAGAAGCTCGGCTGCGGGACGTCGGCGAGCAGCTCACGGCCGGTCTCGGGCGTCGGGCCGAAGCGGTACGAGACCAGACCCCCGCCGGTCAACGAGAACAGCGCCTCGAAGTGCCGGCCGCGGACCCCGACGTTGTGCAGGCCGCGGACCAGCGTGGGCGCGGCCTCGCTCACCGCGGCGGCCGGCGGCCCGACGACGCCCGGCACGTTCACCACGCGCTGCTGCCAGGCGACCTCGTGGCCCGCGGGCGCCCACCGCGCGTCGGCCCGCAGGCGCAGCGAGACGTCGACCGTGTACTCACCCGGGGCCTCCGGCACGGCCACGGGCAGCGGGTACGCGCGGCTCTCGCCGGGCGGGACGTCGATCGCGACGCTCGCCTCGGCGAGCACCCCGCCCTCGCGCCGCAGCGTCACGACGCACTCCACGTCGTCGGTGCCGGTGAACAGGCGCCGGCTGGTGAGCTCGACGTCGCGGTCGCCCACCACGATGCGGAACGGCTGGTAGAGGTACCGGACCTCCTGGAGCTTGGGGGTCGGCGTGCGGTCGGCGAGGACGATGCCGTTGGCGCTGAACTCGCCGTCGTGCGGGCGGTCGTCGAAGTCCCCGCCGTAGCCCCAGAACGGGCGCCCCTGCCGGTCGGTCAGGCGGATCGCCTGGTCGGCGAAGTCCCAGATGAAGCCGCCCTGGAACAGCGGCTCGCGGTCGGCGAGGTCGAGGTAGCGGTCCACCGCCCCGAAGGAGTTGCCCATCGCGTGCGCGAACTCGCACAGGATGAACGGCTTGTCGCGGTGCGTGCGCAGGTACTCCTCGACGTCGGCGGCGGAGGTGTACATCTGGCTCGCCACGTCGGACGTCGCGGGATGCCGCGCGTCCCAGAAGATGCCCTCGTAGTGGACGGGGCGGTCGTCCACGGCTCGGAACCAGTCGGCCACGGCCAGGATCGTCGACCCACCGAACGACTCGTTGCCGCACGACCACATCACGACGCACGGGTGGTTCTTGTCGCGCTCGAGCATGCTCGCGGCGCGGTCGAGCAGGGCGGGCAGCCACTCGGGCCGGTCGCCGGGCAGGGCGTGCTGCGGCTCGATCAGCCCCGCCGCCCGCGCCCACCAGCCGTGCGACTCGAGGTTCATCTCGTCGACGACGTAGAGGCCGTACTCGTCGCAGAGCTCGTAGAAGGCCGTGCTGTTCGGGTAGTGGCTGGTGCGGACGGCGTCGATGTTCGCCGCCTTGATGAGCCGGAGGTCCGCCTCGATCTCCTCGCGGGTCATCACGCGGCCGTTCGGCCCGAACTCGTGCCGGTTGACCCCGTGGAACACGAGCCGCTTCCCGTTGATCCGCAGCACGCCGCCCTCGATGCCGACGCGCCGCACGCCGACCCGCTGCACGATCACCTCGGTGGTCGCACCGGCCTCGTCGAGCACCTCGATCTCGAGCCGGTGCAGGTACGGGTCCTCGGCGCTCCACAGGTGCGGCCGGTCGAGGGCCAGGGTGAGGTCGCCGACGTCGTCGGGCACCAGCGTGCCGTGGCCCACCAGGGTGGCGCGCACCGAGCCCCGGCCGACGACGGCGGCCCGCAGCGTGACCCGCGCGCTCGCCAGGTCCGGCGCGACGGCGCAGGTCACGCGCAGGTCCTCGACGTGCACACGCGGCCGCCGGTAGAGCACGACGTCGCGGAAGATCCCCGAGAACCGGAAGAAGTCCTGGTCCTCGATCCACGAGCCGGCGGTCCACGTGAGCACCTGGGCAGCCAGCACGTTCTCGCCGTCGCGCAGGGCGGGCGTGAGGTCGAACTCCGACGGCGTGAACGAGTCGGTCGCGTACCCGATCCAGTCGCCGTTCAGCCAGACCGCGACCGCGCTCTCGGCGCCGTGGAAGCAGACGCTCAGGCGCTCGCCGTCGGCCAGTGGGCGGTCGAGCGTGAACGTCGTGACGTACGTCGCCACCGGGTTGAACCGGGTCGGCACCTGCCCCGGCTCGACGGCCTCGTGCCCGTCCCACGGATACTGCACGTTCACGTACTGCGGCCGGCCGTGGCCGTGCAGCTGCAGGTGCCCGGGCACGGGGATCTCGTCCCACGCCGAGCGGTCGAGGTCCGGCCGCTCGAAGCCCGGGACGACGTCGGCCGGGCTCGGCGCGTAGTGGAGCCGCCACCGGCCGTTCAGCGACTGCTCGAACCCGCTGACGCCGGTCGCCGCCTCCGCGAGGCTGCGGAACCAGCGATGGTCGGAGCGCGCCGGCAACCGGTTCTCCGCGACGTACTCCGGGTCGGCGACGCGCGCGATGTCGAAGGTCATCCTGGCTCCTGTGCTGGCTCCGGTCACCGCATTGTCGACCACGCCCGGTCCTCGGCGGCACGCAGCCGAGGACCGACAGAACACGATCGTCCCCGCTGCTTGTGCTCTGGGCGGATCCGTGTGACGGTGGGGAGGTCGTCGACTCACTGAGCTCACGCGCCCTGCGTGGACCGTCCTCGATGAACTCCCAGTACGGCGGGCCCGGTGGCCCGCGATAGGGCAGGCATCGAGATGAACGAGTCGACCTCTTCCGTCATCCTCTCCCCGGACGCGACAGCCGTCGTGCGGCAGACCCCCGGCAGGGCGGTCGTCCAGGTCGTGGGCGAGGTGGACGAGCGGGCCGCGTCGGCGGCCCGGTCCCTGGTGGACCTGGCGGTCCGCAGCGCCGACGTGGTGCTGGTCGACCTCAGCGACGTGACGTTCTTCTCGGCCGCCGGCGTCAGCTGGCTCGCCCACCTGTACCAGCGCGGGGCCGGGGAGGTGCGCGTCGTCGCGGCCAGCGAGCCCGTGAGGGAGGTCCTCCAGACGTGCGGCGTGCCGTTGCGGTCCCGGGGCGGGCTTCCGTCACCCCGCCACGCCGACGCGCACTAGGCGGGCGCGCCCGGCGCTCCCGGCGGGTCCGACCGCGCGACCCGGAACCAGACGGCCTTGCCGTGACCGTCGACGTCGACGCCCCAGTCCGCCGACAGGCGGTCGATGAGCATGACGCCGCGACCACCGCCCGCACGCGGGTCGACGTCGAGCCGCGTCGGACGGACCGGGCTCTCGTCGGTCACCGCGACCCGCCAGCCACGCGCGTCGGCCGAGACCGCGACCGTGACGGCACCGCCGTCGGGCCCGTGCTTGACCGCGTTCGTCACCGCCTCGGTGGTCAGGAGCGCGAGGGTCCGCAGGTCACCTGCGCCCGCGCCCTGTCGCCCGGCCCAGTCGACGACCCAGCGGCGGCTCGCCGGGATCCGGTCGACCGCCGCCGCGAAGCGCAGCACGTCCACAGGCCCTCACCGGGCCTGACATCGGATGCGCGCCACACCCTCCATGCTGACGCAGGATGCGCGGTCCCACCTGCGCAACGGCGAACCGGCCGACTCAGGTCCCCTCGAGGCCGCCCCGGGGGCCGCCGTCGGAGCTGTCGGCGCGGCCGTCGGGGCCATCGGCGCGGCCGTGGGGGCCATCGGCGCGGCCGTCGGCGTCCGGAGCCGCCGCCTCGAGCGCGAGCCGGGTGAGCCGCCGGCCCTCGACCGCCGTCACGACGACGTCGTGCCCGTCCACGCGGACGCGGTCGCCGACCGCCGCCAGCCGCCCGAGCCGGTGGATGACGTAGCCGGCCGCCGTCTCGTACGGGCCGTCCGCGAGCGCGACGCCCGTCAGCTCGGCGAACTCCTCGATGGTCACGCGCGCGTCGATGACCCGCGCCGCGCCGTCGCCGTACACCGACGGCTCGGGCACGTCGTACTCGTCGTGGATCTCCCCGACCAGCTCCTCGACCATGTCCTCGAGCGTGACGATGCCGTCCGTCCCGCCGTACTCGTCGACCACGAGCGCGATGTGCTGGCCCTGCGAGCGCAGCAGCGACATCGAGGGGAGCAGGCGGTTGGTGACCGGCAGGAACGGGATGGGCCGCACGACGTCGGCGACCGTCACGTCGTCCTCGAGCCGGCCGAGCAGGTCGCGCACGTGCAGGAACCCGAGCACGTCGTCGAACCCCTCCCCCGTCACCGGGTAGCGCGAGTACGGGCTGGCCCGGACGATCTCGGCGGCCTCCGCGAGCGACAGCGCACCGGCCAGGAACGTCACCTCGCCGCGCGGGCGCATCACCTCCGCGAGGGTCCGGTCGCCCGCCTCGAAGACGTCGTCGAGGATGCGCCGCTCGTCCTCCGCGAGGCTCCGGTGGCCGCTGACGAGGTCGCGGAGCTCCTCCTCGCTCATCTCCTCGGTGGTCGCCCTCGGGTCGCCGCCCACCAGGCGCACGACGGCGTCCGTCGAGACCGACAGCAGCCGCACCACCGGCCGCATCACGGAGGCGAAGCGGTCCAGCGGTGGCCCGACGACGAGCGCGAGCGAGGCCGCGCGCTGCAGCGCCAGGCGCTTGGGCACGAGCTCGCCGAGCACCAGGGACAGGTACGCGATGACGAGCGTCAGCAGGACCAGGGCCAGCGGCTCCGCGACCCCGCTCGACAGGCCGAGGCCCTCGAGCGCCGGGACGAAGTCGGGCGCGAGCGTCGAGGCGCCGTAGGCCGCGGAGAAGAACCCCGCGACGGTGACGCCGATCTGTACGGCCGCAAGGAAGCGGTTCGGGTCGCGCGCGACGGCGGCCACGCGCGCGCCGCGCCGGCCCTGGTGCGCCAGGCGGTCGACCTGGCTCGGGCGCAGCGAGACGAGCGCGAGCTCCGTGCCGGCGAAGACGCCGCCGACCAGCACGAAGACCAGCACCAGGCCGATGTTGAGGAGGGTTCCCTGGTCCATCAGGTCCACCCCCTCCCGGCGCTGTCACGGTGCGCGCGCGCCGACGGCGGAAGGGGGCGGCCGGGACTGCAGGGGTCGTCCATGCCTCCAGTAGACGAAGCCCACCCGGGCACGGTCAACGTGGAGGGGGGTCTGCTCGCGATGGGCGAACGCGGCCACGCCGCAGGGAACCGGCTTGACGCCGCGCGTCGGGCGTCCCCAAGGTTGGCCGGTGCCCGCAACCGACCGACCCGGACGCCGGGGCTACCTCCTCCTCGCGGCGCTCGGCGTCGCCTGGGGCATCCCGTACCTGCTCATCAAGATCGCCGTCGAGGAGCTGCACCCGACGACGCTCGTGCTCGGCCGGGTGGTGGTCGCGACGGCCCTGATGCTGCCGCTGGCGGTCGCGCAGGGTGCGCTCGCCGGCGCGCTGCGGCACTGGCGTGTCGTCGTCGTGTACGCGCTCATCGAGATCGTGCTCCCGTGGTTCTTCCTCACGCGGGCCGAGCAGCACCTGCCCAGCTCGCTCACCGGCCTGCTCATCGCCGGCGTGCCGATCGTCGGCGTCGTCATCGCACTCGTGACGCGCAGCGGCGAGCGCCTCGGCGGACGCGGCGCGGTCGGCCTGGTGGTGGGCCTGGCGGGGGTCGCACTGCTCGTCGGCTTCGAGAGCGGCGCGACGGGCGGGGGCGGCGAGGCGGGGGCCGTCGCCGAGCTCGCGATCGTCGTCGTCTGCTACGCGATCGGGCCGGTCATCATGACCCGGTACCTCGCCGACGCGCCGGCGACCGGCGTCATCGCGCTGAGCATGGCGACGGCCGCGGCGGTCTACGCGGTGCCGGGCATCGCGTACGCGCCGACGCAGTGGCCGTCGGCCAAGGTGACGGCCTCGGTCGTCGCGCTGGGCGTGATCTGCACCGCCCTGGCGTTCGTCATCTTCTTCGCCCTCGTCGCCGAGGTGGGCGCCGTGCGGTCGACGCTGGTGACCTACCTCAACCCGGCGGTCGCGGTCGCCGCCGGTGCGCTCGTGCTCGACGAGGCGATCAGCTGGCTCACCGGCGCCGGGTTCGTGCTGGTGCTCGCCGGCTCCGCCCTCGCGTCGCGGCGCGCGCCCGTGACGGCGTCGGAGCCGGCGGCGCCCGAGGCGGCGCCCGTGGTCGCCGAGGCCGAGGCCCACCAGGCCTGACAGGCGCCGGCGGGAGCTGATCGTGGAGCGTTGCGTTCGCCGACGGGCAGGATCGCTTCACGATCCGTCGGCCGGCTCGTCCGCAGGCACCGCAGTCGGGCGCCGCTGCATGTCGACGCCCGGGCGCGGCAGGTCCGGCTCGAGACGCCGCGCGTCCCAGATGCCGTCGCGGACGGCGCGCCGGATCACCAGGTAGCCGACGAAGAACCCGAGGGCGACAAGGCCGAGGTTCAGCAGCAGCGAGACGAGAAGGACCTCCATGCGCCGACGGTAGGGGCGCGCGGCCCGCCTGGCCAGAGCCTGCCGCGTCCCGGCGGCTCAGTGCTCGCGCAGGTCCGGGCAGGCATCGGGCGCGGCCTCGTCGGCCGCGACGTAGGCGTCCTCACGGTCGTGCGGCGGGTAGCCCGTCCGCGAGTCGTACGTCGCCGCGGCGAGGCCCGCCTCGAGCTGGCGCAGCCCGACGTCGACCACCGCGCCGTCGACGGTCACCTCGACGAAGCGCAGCAGCCGGTCGTACCGGTCGCGGTCGTCGCTGCTGCCCACGACGAGCGTCACCTCGCGGTCCGTCACCAGGCCCGCGACCAGGGCAGTGGCCTCGGCGAACCCGCACTGGCCGCGCTCGGGCGTGTCGATGCCGAGCAGCCGCACGCGCTCGACGACGTCGGCCCGGCTCACCTCGACAGTGTCCCCGTCGACGACCCGCGTCACCTGCCAGCCCGGCTCGCCGTCGGCCGTCGAGGGCTCGGTGGCGTCCGCCCCGTCGGGACCGGTGCCCAGCTGCCACCACGCGAGCACGGCGAGCAGGGCGAGCGACAGCACCAGCTGCCACCCGCTGCGCCGTCGTCGTCGCGTCACGCGGTGACCGTAGGGCATCGGCCCGACGGCGGCCGCACCCGGGCCACGGCACGGTCACGGCACGGTCAGGCACGCGCGAGGCGGAACGGCGCTGCCCTTTCTCGTGCCCGTTCTTCACCCGCTCGGCCGACGGGCCGCCGGGTCCTCCCCGTACGTCACGCGCGCCCGGTTCTCGGCGACCACCTCATCCAGGACCACGGCACCCGTGCCGTCGACCGTCCGGCGGTGCAGCACGTTGCGCCGCACCCGCAGCCCGGGCGCCTCGTCGACGAACGCGTGGTCCGTCTCGTAGACCTCGTAGGTCGCGACGGGCGGCCGGTCGCACCACCACGCCCCGACGAGCTCGTCGTCGGTCACCGCGAGCGCGAGCCGGTACGTCGCGTCCGTCGGGTTGGCCACCTGGAGGTCGGCGGTCGGCCACGCGCACGTCGCGCCGCTGCCGAAGGGCTGGGTGCGCGCGTCGTCGGGGAAGACGTCGTAGCCGTGCCGGTGGCGCTCCGCGGCGACCAGCGGCGTGTGCAGCGTGAGCCAGTACAGGAGGTTCGTGGCCTGGCAGAGCCCGCCCCCGGTCCCCGCGGCGAGCCCACCGCCGCGCAGGACGAGGCCGTCGCGGAAGCCGCGCGCCGCCGTCGGGGGCCCGACC
>JAEZZV010000262.1 GCA_023418375.1 Actinomycetes bacterium
GGCCTGGTCCAGACCCTGCACGGCCCGGACCTGGCCCGCGACGGGGGCGCGCTGCGGGTGCCGGGGGACGGGCCGTGCGTCGGCGTCTGGCGGCTCGGCTGAGCGGCGTCCGCGGGCGACGCCGCGGTGGCTAGGGTGGCGGCTGTGGCAGCAGGCACCGGGTACTCCGACGCCGACCGTGAGCGGCGCGTGCCCGAGGGACCGAAGTCGCCGGTGCGGACGGCCTTCGAGCGGGACCGGGCGCGCATCGTCCACTCGGCGGCGCTGCGCCGACTCGGTGCGAAGACTCAGGTGCTCGGCCCGGCCAGCGACGACTTCGTGCGGACCCGGCTCACGCACACGCTCGAGGTGGCCCAGGTGGGCCGGGAGCTGGCCAACGCCCTGGGCTGCGATCCCGACGTGGTCGACGCGGCGTGCCTCGCGCACGACCTCGGGCACCCGCCGTTCGGGCACAACGGCGAGCGAGCCCTCGCCGAGCTGACGACCCACATCGGTGGCTTCGAGGGAAACGCCCAGACGCTGCGGCTGCTGACGCGGCTGGAGCCGAAGGTGGTCGACCCGCGGTCGGGCGCGAGCGTCGGCCTCAACCTCACCCGCGCGGGCCTCGACGCGTCCGTGAAGTACCCGTGGGGCGCGGGCGATCTCTCGCGGACCGGGGACGACGAGGGCGACCCGCCGGCGAAGTTCGGCGTCTACGCCGACGACCTCGCAGCCTTCACGTGGCTCCGCGAGGGCGCCCCCGACGGCCTGCGCTGCGTGGAGGCGCAGGTCATGGACCTGGCCGACGACGTCGCGTACTCGGTGCACGACGTCGAGGACGCGGTGGTGGGCGGTCGGCTGGACCTGGGCGTCCTCGCGGACGCAGAGGTGCGCGACCGCGTCGTGGCGACCGTCAGCGCCTGGTACGGCGACGGCGTCGGGGAGGAGGCGCTGCGCGCCGCCATGGCCCGGCTGCCGCGCACCGGAACCTGGGTCCGCGGGTTCGACGGGTCGCGGGCGGCGCTCGCGGCCCTGAAGGACATGACGAGCAGCCTCATCGGCCGCTTCTGCGGCGCAGCCATGAACGCGACGCGCGCGGAGTACGGCACCGGTCCGCTGACGCGGTACGCCGCCTCGCTCGTGGTGCCCGAGGCCACCCTCGCCGAGATCGCCGTGCTCAAGGGGCTCGCCGCCGCCTTCGTGATGGCCCCCCGCGAGTCCGAGCCGCTGTACTCCGGGCAGCGCCGGCTCCTGACGGACCTGGTCGCCGAGCTCTTCGAGCGGCCCGAGCACCTCGAGCCGCCGTTCGCGGCGGACTGGGCCGACGCCGCCGACGACCACGCGCGGCTGCGCGTCGTCGTGGACCAGGTCGCCTCGCTCACCGACGTCAGCGCCGCGGACTGGCACGTCCGACTGCTCGCCTAGACTCGCGCCGTGGCACGCATCCGGAGCGAGGACATCGCTGCGGTGCGCGAGCGGGCCAAGATCGAGGACGTCGTGGGCGAGCACGTGACGCTCAAGCCCGCGGGCGTCGGCTCGATGAAGGGCCTGTGCCCCTTCCACGACGAGCGCACCCCGTCCTTCCACGTCCGGCCGCCGGTGAACCTGTGGCACTGCTTCGGCTGCGGCGAGGGCGGCGACGTCATCTCCTTCGTGCAGAAGGTCGACGGCCTCGGGTTCACCGAGGCCGTCGAGCACCTGGCCGCCCGCGTCGGGGTGCAGCTGCGCTACGAGGACGGCGGCCCCGCCCGGCCCGGCGAGGAGCCCGGGCGTCGCCAGCGGCTGCTCGAGGCCCACCGGCACGCCGCCGCGTTCTACGCCGAGCAGATCCTCACGCCGGCGGCCGCGATCGGCCGGCAGTTCCTCGCCGAGCGCGGGTTCGACCGGACCGCGGCCGAGCAGTTCGGCGTCGGCTTCGCCCCGCACGGCTGGGACGCGTTGCTGCGCCACCTGCGCGGCAAGGGCTTCACCGAGGGGGAGCTCACGGCGTCGGGCCTGATGAGCCAGGGCAACCGTGGTCTCTACGACCGGTTCCGCGGCCGCCTCGTCTGGCCGATCCGGGACGTGACGGGCGACGTCGTCGGTTTCGGCGCGCGCCGCCTGTTCGACGACGACCAGGGGCCCAAGTACCTCAACTCGCCCGAGACCCCGTTGTACAAGAAGGCGCAGGTGCTCTACGGCATCGACCTGGCCAAGCGGGAGATCGCCCGGCGGCGTCAGGTGGTGGTCGTCGAGGGGTACACGGACGTCATGGCCGCCCACCTGTCGGGCGTGCCGACGGCCGTCGCCACGTGCGGGACGGCGTTCGGTCCGGACCACGCCCGGATCGTGCGTCGGCTCCTGGGCGACACCTCGGTGGGCGGCGGGGTCCAGCTTGCCAGCGGCCAGTCCCAGGGCGGGGAGATCATCTTCACGTTCGACGGCGACGAGGCCGGGCGCAAGGCGGCGCTGCGGGCCTTCGGCGAGGACCAGCGGTTCTACGCGCAGACGTTCGTCGCCGTGGAGCCGACCGGCATGGACCCGTGCGAGCTGCGGCAGGCCAAGGGGCCGGACGCCGTCGTCGCCCTCGTGCAGGGCCGCCAGCCCCTGTTCGAGTTCGTCATCCGGTCCACGATCGCCCAGCACGACCTGAACACGGCCGAGGGTCGCGTGAACGCCCTGCGGGCCTCCGCGCCCGTGGTCGCACGGATCCGCGACACCGCTCTGCGCCCGGAGTACGCCCGGATGCTCGCCGGCTGGCTGGGCATGGAGCACGACGCCGTCGCGTCGGCCGTGCACTCCGCGTCGCGAGCCGTCGCGTCCGGTCCCCGGGAGGACGCGCGCGGCCCCCGCGGCGGGGAGCCTGTGGTGCCCGGCCCGAAGGCGGACGAACGGGGGAGCACGCCGTCGGCGGGGCCCTCGCGCGCGAGGCCGGACGGCCCGGACCGGGCGGACCCCGTCGCGCGGTTGCAGCGCAACGTCCTCGAGGCGGTGCTCCAGCACCCGAACAAGGTGGACGCCGCGGTCTTCGACGCCCTGCCCGACGACGCCTTCAGCGTGCCGGCGCTGCGGGCCGTGCACGAGGCCATCCGAGCGGCCGGGGGCGTCGCCGCCGTGAGGGGGAGCACCGACGCCGCCTGGCTCGAGCGGGTCCGCGAGGAGGCGGCGGGCCCCGTGGGGGCCGTCGTCACCGAGCTGGCCGTCACGCCGCTGCCCGAGGACCGCCCGGCCGCGATCGAGGAGTACGTCCGCGGCGTCGTCGCGGGCCTCGTCGACCTCCTGCTCACCCGGCAGATCGCCGAGGAGCGGGGCCGCCTCCAGCGGATGGACGCCACCGCGGACGCGGAGGCCTACCAGGCGGCCTTCGGGCGGCTCGTCGCGCTCGAGCAGCAGCGCCGCGCCCTGCGCGAGCGCGACTGAGCAGGGCCGCCGGCGGTCCCACGGCCGGCCGCGCGGTCGCGCGCCCGTCGAGCCGCGGCGACGATGGAGCCCATGCCGACAGCACTCGCGCCCCCGGCCGCACCCGCCCGCACGACCCGTGACGTCGTCCGCCAGGTGGTGGTCCTCGTGGGCGCTCTGCTCGCCACGGCCGCCGGCTTCTGGGGCAGCGGTGCTGGCGGCGGGCGCTCCCAGCAGGAGGTCGGTGACGGCGCGCTCTCCGCTGACGCGACGCCGGTCGCGCCGGCCGAGCCCGCGTTCGGCATCTGGTCGGTGATCTACCTCGGCCTGGTCGCCTACGCCGTCTGGCAGGCGCTGCCCGCGCAGCGGGACGATGCGCGCCAGCGACGGACCGGCTGGCTGGTGCTCGCGTCGATGGTGCTCAACGCTGCGTGGATCGCGGTCGTGCAGGTGGACCTCCTCCCGGCGAGCGTGGTGGTCATCGCCGTCCTCCTTGCGGTGCTGCTGCTCGTCGTCGCGCGCCTGGGGGAGCGTGCGCCGCGGGGATGGCTGGAGGCAGTGCTGGTCGACGGCACGCTGGGGCTGTACCTCGGCTGGGTCACCGTCGCGACGGTCGCGAACACGTTCGCCGTCGCCGTGGCCGGGGGGTACGACGCGACGTCCGCCGGGGCGGACGCGTGGGCCGTCGTCGGGCTCGCCGCTGCGGGGGCGGCGGGGATGGCCTACGCCGTCTGGACGCGGGGGCGGCTCGCGATCGGTGCGGCGATCGTGTGGGGGCTCGCCTGGGTCGTCGCCGCCCGTACCGTGGGCGAGCCGCGGTCCACGACGGCGGCCGTCGCCGCAGGGATCGCCGCGCTCGTCGTGGCTGCCGCGACCGTGGTGGCCCGGCTCCGGCGACCTGGCCGCGCCGCGGGCTGAGACGCCCGTCGGGCGCTCCGGCTCAGAGCTCGTGCTCGGCGAGCTCGCGGAAGGCGTCGGGAACCGCACCTTCGCCGCCCAGCAGGGCCGGGAGGTAGCCGGCCGCGCCGGCGCCGAACCGGTGCCGGATGGTGTCCAGCGAACCGTCGACGGCCCGGCGTGCTGCGCCCGTCGGCGAGCCGGGACGCCACGGGTCGTCGGGTTCCAGGTCAAGCTCGAGCTGGATCGAGCGCTGGTGGGCGAGGTTGCTCACGGAGATCGCGAGGAGCGTGATCTCCGTGCCGGCGGGCTGGTCGGCCAGGGCGGAGCGGACGAGGTGCTCGGCGATCTCGGTGAGGGTCAGCGTCGTCGCCACCGGCTGCGCGAGGGTTCGGGAGCGGGTGACCGAGCGCATCCCCGCGAAGCGGACGCGGACCGTCACGGTCCGTCCCGCGCGGTGCTTGTCGCGCAGGCGCCGCGAGACACGGTCGGCCAGGTGCGCGAGCACCGCCCGCACCGTCTCGGGGTCCGGGGCGCGCCGGCCCACCGCCGACTGCGCGCCGACGCTGCCCGCGCGGTGCGCCGTGACGATCCGGCGCGGGTCGTCGTCCCGGGCCATCGCCCACAGCTTCTGCCCGACGGCGTGCCCCAGGATCCGCTCGACCGCGGGGGAGGGCGTCTCGGCGAGGTCTCCGATGGTGCGCACGCCGAGGTCGGCCAGCTTCGCCTCGGTCACCGGACCGACGCCCCAGACGAGCGACACCGGCAGCGGGTCGAGGAACGCGCGCTCGGTGCCCGGCTGCACGACGACGAGCCCGTCGGGCTTGGCCACCTGCGACGCGATCTTGGCGAGGTGCTTGGTACGCGCGACGCCGACGGAGATCGGCAGGCCGACCTCGGCCCGCACGCGCCTCCTGATGTCCGCGGCGATGGCCCCGGGCGGGCCGAACAGGTGCGTCGCGCCGGAGACGTCGACGAACGCCTCGTCGATGGAGATGCGCTCCACCAGGGGTGACACGTCGCCGAGGATCGTCATCACGGCGTCCCCGAGCGCCGTGTACTCGGAGAAGTGGCCCCGGACGAACGTCAGCTCGGGGCACAGCCGGGCCGCCCGCCAGCCCGGCATGCCGCCGGACACCCCGAAGCGCTTGGCCTCGTAGGAGGCCGCGAGCACGACGCCGCCGCTCGGGCTCCCGCCGACGGCGATCGGTCGGCCCCGCAGCGCAGGGTTGAGCAGCTGCTCGACCGATGCGTAGAACGCGTCCAGGTCGGCGTGCATGATCGTCGCTCCGCCCGTGGGCATGCCCACAGCGTATGCGAACAGGTGTTCGAAGACCAGTGCGGCGCGGCGGCCGCAGGCCCGTTTCGGAGGGGATGCGTGGGTGTGTCCCGGGGGCGTCCGGCGCGTCGCGTCGGCGCGTCGCGGAAGTAGGGCCATAGGTCCCCTCCCGCCGGGCGGCAGGTGGGTGTCAGGATCAGGTGCAAGGCAGGCGCGACGGCGCGCCGGCCCCAAGGAGGTGGCGCGTACATGTCCGAGACGACGGAGACCGTCTGCCACTGGGAGCAGGTCCAGCGGCAGTGGAAGTGGGAGTGGGCCAGCTACCACCCTCACCTCACGGTGTACTGGACCGCCGGTGACGAGAGCGGCACGACCGAGCTGATCGAGGAGGCCACCCTGGCTCCCGAGACGCCGGAGCTGGCCGTCGACATGTGTTACGGAAGCAGATGGGAGAAGGTCTCCGGCACGGGGACCAACGTCGTTGTGGCCACTGCCGATCTGCCCGAGGGCATGACGCCCGCGGGCGAGGGCTGGCGACTGGTGGTACCGGTCGGCGCCTGACGCCGAGACTCGCCCGCCCGGTCGCGTCCGCGCGCCCGGGCGGGCGCCGCCGTTCCCGGACGGAAAAGCGGAAGGCCCCGCCGTGGGCGGGGCCTTGACGTGCGGCGGAGCCTGGCTCCCGCGATTGGACTCGAACCAATCGCAGAGGCCCAGCGCCGTGACTAGCATGACCTGCGAGAGTAGGCCTCTCACCTGCGGACACGCCGAACACTAGCGGTGGACATGCGCTGACACAAGAGGACACTCGTGTAGTCTGATATCGCACGCGGACAGCACGAGGAGGGCCCATGGCACAGCGCCGGAGCGGCTTCGGGTACGTCCGGCGCCTGCCCTCGAAGCGGTACCAGGCGTCCTACGTCGGCCCGGACAGTGCCCGCCACACGGCGCCCGACACCTTCGAGGCGGAGATCGACGCGAAGGCGTGGCTCGCCGCGGAACGACGCCTCGTCACGGACAACGCGTGGACCCCGCCCGCCGAGCGCACGCGTCGCAGGGGCACGAGCGTGGCCACCGTCGGCGAGCACGCCGAGCGGTGGCTGGTGCGCGCTCAGGCGCGCCGGCAGCGGCCCCTACGTCCAACCACGGTCGCCCACTACCGCGGCATCCTCGACCGGTTCATCATCCCGGCCTTCGGCGATCGGCCGCTGTCCGCCGTCACGGAGGAGGACGTCGAGGACTGGTATGCGGACCTCGAGGGCGCGACCGGGGCGACGCTGCGGGAGCACGCGTACAGCCTGCTGCGGACGATCTACCTCGACGCCGAGCGCCGCACGAAGGGCGTCGTGAAGTCCCCGTGCAAGGTCGAGGGCGCCGGACGCGCCCGGACGGTCCGCAAGATCGAGGTCGCCACGCTCGACGAGCTCGAGGCGCTCACCGCCGCCATGCCCGAACGTCTCCGCCTGGCCGTCCTGCTCATGGCCTGGTGTGCCCTGCGGTACGGCGAGGCCGCCGAGCTGCGCCGCGCCGACGTCGACCTGCGCCGCGGTGTGCTGCACGTCCGCCGCGGCGTCGTCCGCGCGGGCGGCAAGGTCATCGTCGGGCCAACGAAGTCCGACGCCGGCGAGCGCGACGTCGCGATCCCGCCGCACCTCGTGCCAGCGGTGAAGGCCCACCTGGCGGCCCACACGGCTTGGGGGAGGGACGGACTGCTGTTCCCGGCGCCCGACGGCGGGCACCTGGCCCACAGCTCGTTCCTGTGGCACTGGAACCGCGCCAAGGTTGCCGCCGGACGCCCCGACCTCACCCCGCACGCCCTCCGGCACACGGGGGCCGTCCTGGCGGCCCAGACGGGCGCGACGCTCGCCGAGCTCATGGCGCGACTCGGGCACTCCACGCCTCAGGCCGCGATGCGGTACCAGCACGCCGCCAAGGGGCGCGACGCACAGATCGCGGCAGCGATGTCGAGGCTGGCCGGTGCTGCCGATGGATGAGCTCGACGTCATCTGCACCGATCGAGGGACCCATCCGCCGCGGACGCTCGCCACGTTCCTACGAGTCGAGCATCCGGAGACGCTGCTCGTCGGAGACCACGTCATCCAGAACCCGGCATGGCCCGGCCACACCTGGTCTCCCGTCCACTATCGATGGACGCGCGCCGGCTTCACGACGATGGCGGACTACACGCCTGGTCGCGTCCTGGCGACCAGCGATGGCGGCACGAAGTTCGTCGTGCCGGGCTGCCTGACGTGCAAGCGTGCGGAGACCGAGTTGAGGGACGACACGCTCACGCGGTACTGGGATCAGACCGCCGACACGCCGCTTCGCGGTGTCCTCGATGTGTCGCTCGGGGTCATGTAGCGTACTTCTCAGGCACCTGCTGTCACGGTGCCCGCTCGTCGCGAAGGGCTGACCTCGCGGACATGGTCCCGAACCGGTCTCACCGGGTAGGGGCTCCGAACCATGTCCAGGGAGTCCCTGATGAAGGTCCCCACCTCGCGGCGTCAACTCGTCTCGCTCGCCGATGCGGCCGAACGCTACGACGTCCACCCGCGCACGATCCGCCGCCGCATCGCCGACGGCACCCTCCCGGCCTACCGCATCGGCCGCCTCGTCAAGGTTGACCTGGTCGAGTGCGACGCGGTGCTTCTTGCTCCGATCCGTGGGGGCCGGGGCGACGCCGCATGAACGCGCCGCCGACGCGAGAACGGCGCCCCGGGCGAGGGGGCGCCGACTCGGAGGACGTTCAGGCGGGCAGTCCGAACTCCTCGACGATACGTCCGCAACCTGACGGCCCGCGAGCGCGCGACGCGTTCCTGGCCGGCTTCGACTGCGGAGAGCATGTGGGCCGCACGCTCGGTGAGCTCGACGGCTGGCGAGCTGGCTACGCAGCCGGACGAGCTGACGGCCGAGCCGAGGCGCTGGCGGAGGTCGACGAGCGCCAGGCCACGCGCGACGACGCGCTCGTGCGATCGATCGCGGCCACGGCCGCGCGCGGCGTGCCGTTCGCGGACCTCTGCGACCGGCGCGGCCAGCACAACCGCGCCGACGCCCAGCGCCGCGCATTGCGTGAGCGAGGCGTCGCATGACCGCAGACGCCGACGACCTGCGCGCCGCGGACGCCGAGGCTCAAGCGTGGCTCCGCGAGCACTACCCGGAGGACTACCTCGACGCCGCCCCCGAGCGGCGGGCGCTCGACCCGCTCGAGGGAACCCGCTTCGTCGACGGCGGCGCGTTCATCCTCGACGCTCCCACCACCGTGCCCGCCCTCTGGGGCGCCGGTAGCGAGATCCTCTGGGCGCGCGGCGAGTCCCTCATCCTCGCCGGGCCCCCAGGCGTCGGGAAGACCACCCTCACCGGCCAGATCGTCCGCGGCCTCCTCGGCCTCCAGGACCACGTCCTCGACTTCCCCATCGAGCCCGCCACCGGCCGCGTCGTCTACCTCGCCATGGACCGCCCCACCCAGATCGGCAGGTCGCTCCGCCGCCACTTCGCCGCCTACGAGCGGGACGCCCTCACCGAGCGGCTCGCCGTCTGGCCCGGCCCCCCGCCCGCCGACATCGCACGCCACCCCGAGCTCCTTGCGAGCCTCGCCGCCCGCGTTGGCGCCACCCACGTCATCCTCGACTCCCTCAAGGACGCCGCCATCGGCCTCGCTGACGACGAAGTCGGCGCCGGGTACAACCGCGCCCGCCAGACCGCCCTCGCCGCCGGTGTCGAACTCCTCGAGCTCCACCACGTCGTCAAGCGCGGCGCCAACGGCAGCCGCCCCAACACACTCGCCGACCTCTACGGCTCCGCATGGCTCTCCGCCGGCGCCGGGTCCGTCGTGCTCCTCTGGGGGGCCGCGGGCGACCCCATCGTCGACCTCACCCACCTCAAGCCACCCGCCGAGCCCGTCGGCCCGCTACGCGTCATCCACGACCACGCCCACGGCACCACCAGCATCTGGCACGCCACCGACCCCCTCGCGATCCTCCGGCTCGCCGGTACCGCCGGTGCCACCGTCGCCCAGATCGCCTCCGCGCTCTTCGAGACCGACAAGCCCGACCGGAACGAACTCGAGAAGGCCCGCCGCAAGCTCGACGCCCTCGTCGCCACCGGCCACGCCGAGAAGGACCCCGGCGCCGCCGACCCCCGCGGCGGCCCGCCCCGAACCGTCTACCGAGCACTCACGCACGCACTCACGGACCTTCTCCCGGGCGCCGCACCCACGCAGCACGCACGCACACACGCCCCGGGCGAAACCGCAGGTCAGCCACTCACGGCAGCACTCACGGCACTCACGGACCGAGGCACTCACGTTCCTACACCCCCCTGTAAGGGGGGTAGGACGCGTGCCGCCACCTGCCCCGACTGCGGAGACCCCCTCGACGGGCCAGGCGTGCTCGAACGCTGCAAGCCCAACCACAACCCCGGAGCGCGCGCATGACCACCACCACCACGACGCACCGGCCGCGATGCGAGCGGCCCGGCTGGGACGTCGAACCCTCCCGATCACTCAGCGACGTGCTCATCGCCCGGTGCCGCGGTTGCGGGGCGGTCGAGCTGCGCAAGGCCGAGCCGAAGGACCGGCGATGAGCCGCACGCCACCCGAAGAGGCGGCACCCCTCATGAGCGCGCTGCGGGCATCCCGGGAGGCGGCGAGGTTCCGGGTGCGGCTGCGTCGCGCCGAGGCGTACATCGCCGAGCTGAACGAGCTCCTGATCCGCCTGCTGCTCTTCCCTCGACTCCTCGACGTCGACGACTTCTTCGAGCTCGTCGGCATCGAGGCAGTTCTCTCCCCGGAGGGCCGGCTCAACTTCGCCGAGCTCGAGAAGCAGGTCGCCGACCTGCTGTGTCGCAAGCCGCACCTGGCGAGGCCAGCGGTAGACTCGCAGGTGCCGGAACGGGGAACGCCAGGGGCGTCCGATCCGAGCCAGTCACCTCCAGCGGAGGACGCGCACCAGGCCAGCGGCCCGCGCGCGATCACTCACCCGCAGGAGGAATCGTGACGCAGAACCTCACCCCGGCCGAGCGCAGCAAGCGCGCCGAGAGTGCTGAGCGAGTCGTCGTCAAGCACAAGGGCCGCGACTACCCGATGGCCGGCGCCGCCTACTCCGCTCTGCTCGACCGCGCGGCCGCCAAGGTCGCCGAGGACGAGCTGTACCAGCGGCTGTACGGGGGTGCGCGATGACACGAGCGAAGCCCACCCCGGAGCGCCCTGTGACGGTGCGCCTGTACGTCACTACGGCCCAGGTGGTCGCGGACGTCGGCAAGAGGACCGACGCCGGCCACGTCATCGTCGAGATCCTGCCGACGTACACGATCCTGCCCGTCGACTTCGACCCCAAGCAGCTCGAGGCCTTCCTGAGGAAGGGACTCGTGGAGGGCTTCGACGTCCCGGTCGATGAGGGGGCGGCAGCATGAGCGCGATCTTGGAGATGGCGACCAGCAGCACGGACCTGGGCGACCTCGTCGAGCGGCTGGAGGGGTTCGGGGTCGACGTCCCGCGCATGGCCGACTGGAAGCGTGTCCGTGAGATCGCCGACTCGGGCCTGCCCAAGCCGCAGCCGCCGGCCGACCTGCTGAGCGCCACCGCTGAGGACATCGTGGCCTACGGCCGCGAGGTGGTCCTGGCCGCTGCGAACGCCGGCAGGAACGTCTACGCGAACGAGGCCATGCGCCAGGTCCGCGGTGACATCGACCAGGCGATGCGAGCGAGCATCCGCGAGAACGCGAGCAGCATCATCGCCCAGCTCCGCGCGACGTTCGACCCCGCAGCCGACGGCATCCGCGAGGCGCTCGCGGCCGGCGTGAAGTGGGACGACACCATCGAGAGCCTGTTCACGGCACCTGACGCCCGACGCGAGGCCTGGCTGGCCACGCACACGCACGCCCGGGTGCTCGACGACGTCCTCGAGGTGCGCCAGCTGCTCACCTACGTCGCGGACGTCTACCCGAGCATGAGCAACCTCACCCACACCGAGCGCCAGACGATCCGGCGCAACGGCTCGGACGACGAGGTCTTCAACTGGGGCGCCGTCGTGTCCCAGACTCGCAGCCTCGCGCCACGGGACCGCCGCGCACCCTGGCAGCGGTGGCTCAGGATCGGCGCCGACCTGACGCTCATCGACCCCGCAGGCCTGACCAACTTCGACTCGCTCCAGGCTCGCCGAGGCGGCCGAGCCCTGGCCGCGCGCCTCAAGGCCAGGGCCAACGCCCTGGCTCGCGCCGAGGCCGGAGCGGCCCAGTGACCCCCCGCGCCGAGTTGCGTCGGCGCGGGGACCTCCGGCGGGGAGCTGATCGGACGCAGCTCCCTGCCGGAGGAGCAGCGCCGCAGAAAAGCCGGAGACCCCTGATCGGGGGACCGACCCTTCGGGGGGCGCGTCCTCTCTCCCCGGGGTCGCCCAGTGGGGGGTCGCGCGCGCGAGGAGAGGTGGTGATGGTCCGTGGCTAAGGAGGTCATCACCGAGCTCGAGGTCCTGTTCACGGCGAACACCGCGCCCGTGGACAAGGCCGCGAAGGACGTCCAGGCCAAGGCGCAGAAGATCGAGCGCACGCCGGTCAAGCAGAAGGTCGACGGCGACGCCAAGGGCGCCCTGGACTCGATGGACCGGGTCGAGGCGGCGGCGAAGAAGATCGTCTCCGCCAAGACCATGGCGACGGTCGACGCGAACATCGGCAAGGCCGAGAAGAACCTGGCCACGGTCAGGGAGCGCCTGGACTACCTGCACTCGATCGAAGCGACGATGGAGGTCACGGCCGACATCAAGCGGGCCGAGACCGCGCTGCGGCAGATCGAGCGCCGCCGCGACGGGCTGGTCGCCGCTCGCGAGTCCATGGTCGTGGACGCGAACACGGCGCCGGCCAAGGCTGCGCTCGACGATCTGGCGGACGAGGCCGGGGCGGCTGGTTCGGAGGCCGGCGACGAGGCCGGGGATGGCTTGTCGGCGGGGATCATCGCGGCCCTGGCGACGATCCCCTTCGCTGGTGCCGTCGTGGGCATCGGTGCCGCGATCGGCGAGAGTCTGCTCGACGGCCTGCAGAGCGAGGTGCGCTCGGACCGCCTGATGGCGACGACCGGGCTCGATGCCGCGACGGTCGGCAGGCTCGCGCGTGCCGCTGGCGAGGCCTACGCCTCGAACTGGGGCGAGTCGCTCGAGGCCAACATGGACACGGCGCGCGTCGCGATCCAGCAGGGCCTGCTCGACCCGGCCGCCACCGAGCGGGATGCGCGCGCGGTGATCCAGTCGCTGTCGGGCGTGGCCGACATCATCGGCGGGGACATCGCCCGCACCTCCCAGGCGACCGCGACCCTGATCCGGTCCGGCCTGGTGAAGAACGCCGACGAGGCGTTCGACGTGATCGTGCGTGGCTTCCAGGTCGGCAACGACAAGGCGGAGGACTGGCTCGACACCCTGATCGAGTACCCGGCGGTGCTGACCCGTCTCGGGCTGGACGGTGCCGAGGCGACAGGGCTCATCAACCAGGGCCTCGTGGCCGGTGCACGGAACGCTGACTTCGTCGCGGACGCGCTCAAGGAGTTCCAGATCCGGGCCACGGACGCCTCTGAGACGTCGGCGCGCGGCTACGAGCTCATCGGGCTGTCCGCCGCGGACATGACGGCCAAGATCGCCCAGGGTGGCGAGGGCGCGCGTGAGGGCCTGGATCAGGTGCTCGACGGCCTGCGGGCCATGGAGGACCCGGTCGCGCGCAACGAGGCTGCGGTCGCGCTCTTCGGCACGAAGGCCGAGGACCTCGGTGAAGCGCTGTTCGCGCTGGACCTGGACACCGTGGCCGCCGACCTGGGCGAGTTCGCGGGCGCCGCTGAGACGGCGCTCGGCGTGCTCACGGACAACGCGGCGAACGACATCGCGTCCGCGCAGCGGAACATCGAGGTCGCGACAGACGGCATCAAGGGCGCGCTGGCCGCGGCGTTCAACCCGCAGATCGAGGACTTCGCGACCTGGGTCTCCTCGAACCGTGAGCAGATCATGCAGTTCCTGCTCGACATCGCCAACGGTGGCCTGGACTTCGCGCGCTCGTTCGTCGAGGGCACAGCGTCCGCGACCGAGGCGATCGGCGACTTCATCAGCGGCCCCGTGGCCGACCTCGCGGACGGGATCGCCGACATCCTCGACGGTATGTCGTTCGCGGGACTCGGCGTCCCTGGTGCACAGGGCGCGGCCTCGGACCTTCGCGGGTTCGTCGACCAGATGCGGGACGTCGAGGAGGGCACCGAAGCTCTGGCGCAGGCGATGCGCGAGAACATCATCGAGAACGGCATCAATCCCGTCCAGGACCGGCTCAACGACATCGCCATCCCGGAGATCGTTGAGGCCCGCCTGCACGACACCACGGTCCGGCTCGCGGCCGACATCGACGGGGTCGGGCTCGCCGCCGACGGGTCCGCGCTGGCCCTGGACGACATGCGCCTGGCGAACCTGCGGTCGACCGAGGCCGGCCGTGCACTGGACGAGCAGCTCCGCGCCGCCACCGAGGGCATGCGCCAGCAGGTCGTCGACGGCATGGAGGCCGGCAAGACCCAGGGTGAGCTCGCCGGGCAGTACGACGTCGCGCGCCAGGCGCTCATGGACCAGCTCGTGGCGATGGGGCTGACCGAGCAGCAGACCGCCGACCTTGTCACCCAGTACGGGCTCGTGCCCGACTTCGTGAAGACGACCGTCGAGGCCGAAACCGAGACGGCCGCCGCCAAGATCGACGAGTTCACGAAGCGGAAGTGGCGCACCGTCGTCCAGGTGGACACTGTCGGCGGCAGCGCCGTGTACTCCACGGCACCCGGCAACCGGGACGTGATGCGCTACATGGCCGCCGGAGGCCCTCTTCCCCTGCCTGCTTGGGACCAGCCGATCGGGGTGTCGGTCCGATGACCGTCGTCGCACTCCATGCCGCTGCCGACCGGGCCGTCATCGTCACTGACTCCTGGTGGTACAGCCCGAGCGCACGCGACGTCGGCCACGGCACAAAGACCGTCGCCTACCCGCATCTCCAGGCTGCACACATCGTCCAGGGGTGCTCGGACTTCGCGACCGCCTGGGCCGGCCCTGACCGCGATCTCGCCGGCCACGTCGGCTCGTTCGACGAGTACCTGCAGAGGCTGCCGCGCGAGCTGCTCGCCGTAGGGCGGGGCCTTGACGCCACCGTCGCCGACCTTCGCGCCGCCGACCCCGACTCGACGCCTGCGCAGTGCGGCCGGGCGAACGTGTTCGTGGTCGGTTACTCGCCCAAGCTCGGCCGGTACCGGGCGGTGCTCTTCGCCCAGGACCACGCCTTCATGCCCACCCCGCTCGATGGCCCCGTCGTCATGCCCTCCCCGCTGAGCGTCCGCCCATCGCGCTTCGAGCGTCGCCAGATCGAAGCCACCTTCGCGGCGTGGCCCCACCAGGACGACGCAGGTTTCCTCGCTGACTGGGCGGCTCTCCCGAAGCTCCAGGCGCCAGAGTCACTCGAAGAGTGGGCTCGTCTCGTCGCCGCCGTCCACGTCGACCGGACGCGAATCCCTCTCGCGTCCAGGATGAAGGTCCTCACCGGGGGCACCGTGTGGGCGACCGTCCTAGAGGCCGGCGGCGTGTTGCAGGTCCCGATCGCGCGTTTCGGCGACGACCTCGACGCTGCCCGGGCGGCGCTGGCCGGGACGATGCACCCGGTCGCCCAGCTCGCCCCTTGCTGGTGCGGTTCTGGCGTCACGTTCCGGGAGTGTTGCCTCGCGAAGGCGGCGTCCGAGCCGTGCTCGTGCGGGCGGCCGCGGCCGGCTCGCGACTGCTGCATGCTGACCGACGACGAGGCCACGGAGTGGGCCGCCCGGCTGGGCGAGCCGGACTTCCGGCTCTGAGTCAGGACGCCACCCAGGCGACCACGGCGTAGGGGATCTGGCCGTCGTCGGTCGTCCCGACGAACCACTGCGCGCGGTCGGGGTTCGCGATGCGCGAGTAGATGTCGCGCACTCGCCGCATCAGCGTGTCGCGATGGATGGCGGGGTTCAGGGTCACGAAGACGGCGCCGTCGTCGAGGTAGCGGATCACTTCAGCACTCGCGGGACGCCCGTCGTCGAGGGCGAACTCCTCCACCCTGACGCGGGCCCCGATGCCCTCGAGTGCCCGGACGGCGCCAGCCAGCCAGCCGTTCGACACGGCGTCGAGCTCCTCGGCGTAGTTGCGGTGCTCGTCGTCGCGAATGCTGGCGTGCCTGGTGATCGTCCCGCAGGTGGCGCACCGGAGGTCTTCGAGGTTCCGGTGCCATGGCTGCACAGTCGCCCAGTAGTCGCGGGCACGTTCCTCAGCCTTGGTCCGGGGGTTGGCGAGAAGCTTCAGGTGCTGGGCGATGCGCTCGGGGCTCTCGCCCTCGGGCTGGTGGTTCCGGGGCGCGCCGGAGGTGGTCCGCAGCGTGCCGCACTCGCAGCACAGGGCGCGCCGGGCTGGCCGGCGGACAGGTGAGGCGTTCATGGGTTGGGCCCTCTCCGTGGGCCTTGCTGTCGCACGCGTGTCGCACGATCCCCAAAGCGAAGGCCCCTCAGTCAGCGTTTCCGCTGGTGAGGGGCCTGTCGGGCTTGCTCCCGCGATTGGACTCGAACCAATAACCGTCCGATTAACAGTCGGATGCTCTGCCAATTGAGCTACGCGGGATCGTGCGCGGCAATGCTACCCGATCGGATCGGGTGCCTTGGCCCACGGGTGACGCACGCGGCGACCGTCCGGGACTCGCCGATGCGGGTAGCGGCCCCGGTCCGGCCGACGCAGTCAGCATCATCGGTCGCGGGCTGCCGACTCTGAGGACACGGACCGGCGTGTCGCGAGTGAGACGGCGCACACTCACCGCTCGGCGGCTCTTCGGGGCGTGCGGCCTGGGCCCTTGGGCCCGCGAGCGGCACGGGCGCATGAGGGCCTCCGCGCGGGGTTCAGAGACCGGCGGCCTCGCGCACGCGCGCCTCTGCCGCGTCGACGGCGTCCGCCGTCGCCGGGTCCGTGAGGTCGACCGTGCCCGGGCCCATCACCTGCGTGAACAGGCGGCCCTCGCCGTCCCGCCGCAGCGCCACCCGGACGACCGTCCGGTCGGCGAGGGTCACCCGCTCGCTGTGCACCACCGAGGAGTCCACCGACTGCCGGAACGCGGCGGGGAAGCCGAGGTCCCGGGCGTCCGCCAGGTGCAGCACGGTGGGCTCGGCGGCGTCCACCCACTCGACCGTCAGGGTCTCGGCCTCGGGGTCGAGCCGGCCCGCGCTCACGTCGGCCCACGGCCGCCGGACCTCGACGCCCGCCCCCCGCACCACTGCCAGCCCACGCGACGTGGCCACGGCCCAGCCGTCGGTCAGGCGACCGGCCGCGAGCACGCGCTCGCCGCGGACGAGGCCGAGGCCGGTGCGGACCTCGGCGGGGAGGGCGGAGCGGCGGAGCAGCGACATGCACCCAAACTAACCTCGCTCGTCCCAGGGTCGGGTGCGCCGGGCGTCCGTGCCTGGGGTCAGGCGGGTCCCGCGGCGCGGTGCAGGGACCCGGGGCCCAGCGCCGGTGCGGCGAGGTCGGTCGACCCGACCGCCAGGGCACCCGCCTCGGCACCGAGCCGCAGGCACACGTCGAGCGGACGGCCCTCCAGGCGGCCGAGCAGCGTCCCGGCGACGAACGCGTCTCCCGCGCCGTTCGTGTCCACGACCGTGTCCACCGGAACCGCGGGCACGTCCACCCAACCCTCGGTGTGCCCGAGCGCGACGGCGCCGCGGGAGCCACGCGTGCAGATCGCCCAGCGGGCGCCCGCCGCCACTCGCGCCGTGAGGAACGCCCGCGCGTCGGGCAGGCGGTCCTCGCTCACGACGAGCACCGTGGCCGCCTCGGCGAACTCGCGGTGGAACTCGGTGCGGCCGTCCCAGTCGTGCAGGTCGCACCAGATCTCCCGGCCCGCCGCCCGGGCGAGCCGCAGCACCTCGCGCGCGTGGTCGGCGAGGTCCGCGACGACGACGTCGGCGTCCGCCACCGCCGTGCGCACCGGCCCGGGCAGGGGACCCGGCTCCGGCGGGAGGTGCAGGTAGATCGAGTACCGCCCGCCGTCGGCGGCCATGAGGTTGAGGTGCTGCTCGCTCGGTCCGCGGCCGCGGGCGGCTGCGAGCGTGAGGCGCGGATGGTCGAGCGCGCGCTCGATCGCGACCGCCGCCGCGTCGTCCCCGAGCGCGGTGCGCAGGGTGACGTCCACGCCCAGGCGGGCGAGCGACAGCGCCTTGCCGGCCGAGGTGCCGCCGAGGCCGGTCCGGTGGCCGCGCGCGACCACGGTGCCCGGCACGCCATCGGGCAGGGCGTCGACGTCGACGAGCGTGTTCCAGGACGCGGGCCCGGCGACCACCACGTGCGGCATGGGGCGACGGTAGTGCCGGTACCCTGGCGCCCGCAGGGCACGGCGCCTCCGGCGACGGCCCCGCCGGGCCAGTAGCTCAGCCGGTCAGAGCAGCGGACTCATAATCCGTCGGTCGCGGGTTCGAGCCCCGCCTGGCCCACCTCCGTCCACCCGCGCCGCCCGCGGTAGCCTGCTCGGGTCGCGTGCGCGCCCCCACGACAGTGACGCGACGCCTGCACCAGGGCGCCTCCCGGAGGAGGAACCAGGTGGACGTGACCGACATGCTCGCCGTCGTCGCCGCGAGCTGGGGCGTGGCGATGGCCGTGTCGCCGGTGCTGCAGATCCGGCGGATGCTCCGGACAAGGTCGGCCGAGGACGTGTCGCTCGGCTACTTCGGCATCCTGCTGCCAGGTTTCGCGCTCTGGATCGCCTACGGCGTGGCTCGCGGTGACCTCGCCCTCGTCGTGCCGAACAGCGTGGCGATGGTCGTCACGCTGACGACCGTCGCCATCGCGGTCCGACTCCGCCGCGAGACGGCCGCCGACGCCGAGCGGCTGGCCGGCTCGGACGCCTGACCGTCGGGCACCGGGCCGTCACGCTCCCGGCGGCGCGTGCCGGTCGAGGAATGCGTAGACCTCGGTCTGGTCCACGCCCGGGAACGCCCCAACGGGCAGTGCGGCCAGCATCGAGGCGTGCGGACGTGCGGCCGGCCAGGCCTGACCGGACCACCGCTCGGCGAGCTCGGCGGGCGGCTGCCGGCAGCACGCGGGGTCGGGGCATCGGGAGACCCCGCGCTGCGGCGTCTCGCGGCCCTGGAACCACCGGACGTGCGCGTACGGGACGCCCACACTCACCGAGAAGTCGCCGTCGGCGGAGCCCTGCACGCGGGACGTGCACCAGAACGTTCCCGACGAGGTGTCCGTGTACTGGTAGTACGGGCTGAACCGGTCGTCCACGCCGAACACCGTCCAGGCGGTCCACCGGCGGCACACCGGCTGGCCCTCGATCGCCCCCAGCGGGTCGGAGGGGAACGCGACGCCGTCGTTCTCGTACGCCTTGTGCAGCACCCCGCTCTCGTGGACCTTCATGAAGTGCACCGGCACGTCGAGGTGCCGCGTCGCCAGGTTCGTGAACCGGTGGGCAGCCGTCTCGTAAGTGACCGCGAACGCGTCCCGGAGGTCCTCCAGCGACAGCCGGCGCGCCGCCTTGGCCTCCCGCAGCAGGCCCACTGCGCCGTCCTCGGGTATGAGCAGCGCGGCGGCGAGGTAGTTGGTCTCCACCCGCTGGCGCAGGAAGTCCCCGTAGTGCCGAGGCTCGGTGTGCCCGAGGACGTGCGAGCCGAGCGCCTGCAGCACCGCTGACCGCGGGTCCGGCTGTGACGCGACGCCGTGCGGCAGGTAGATCCGCCGGTGGCGCAGGTCGGTCACCGACCGGGTCGAGTGCGGCAGGTCCCCGGCGTGGTGCAGCGTGAACCCGAGGTGCTCGGCGATCTCGCCGGTGGCGCGCTGCGAGAGCGGCCCACCCGGGTGCCCGATGGCGGCCAGGAGCTCCCGCGCCCGCTCCTCCAGCTCGGGGAAGTAGTTGTCGCGGGCGCGCATCTCGGCACGCAGGTCGGCGTTGGCGCGACGCGCCTCCTCGGGCGTCGCCGCGCGCTCGGTGAGCAGCCGCCGCACCTCGGCCTGGAGGCGCACCAGGGCGTCGAGCGCGTCCGTGGGCAGCGACCGGCCGACCTTCACCTGCGGCACCCCGAGCGTGGCGAAGAGCGGCCCGCGCTGCGCCCGTTCGAGCTCGACCTCCAGCGCCATCCGCCGCGTCGGCGGACGCGCGGACAGCACGTCCTCCAGGCTCACCCCGAGGGCGGCCGCCACCTGCTGGAGCAGCGACACCTTGGCCTCGCGCCGCCCGTTCTCCAGCAAGGAGACCTGGGACGGTGCGCGGCCGACGGCAGCGCCGAGCTCCTCGAGAGTCATGCCGCGCGTCGTGCGCAGGTGGCGGATCCGGCGCCCGATGACGATCGGGTCGACGAGGCGGTCGTCGTCGGCGTCCGCGTCCGTGGATGGCGACGGACGGACGGGGGCAGCCGTGCCGCGTGCCGAGCCGGCCGTGGCGGACGCGCGTGGGGTCGTGAGGGTCATGGTCCACCGTCGCCCGGCGCACCCCGGCGTGGCCACCTTGCGGAGGGCAGAAGAATCCCGGTTCTTCTGCCGCGGGCGCCGCGCAGACCTGCCGGACGTGACCCCAGGGTGGAAGGACGACCCGACGGAGGGAGAGGACCCATGGACGCGAACACCGCCACCCGGCTCGGCCAGGACGAGGTCACGGAGTCCGCGCCGCAGGCCCGCGCGCTGCCCGGGCCGCGCCGGCCCGCCATCGCGGGGGAC
>JAEZZV010000042.1 GCA_023418375.1 Actinomycetes bacterium
GGCCAGCACCGCGCACGACGCGGCGGCGTCCTCCCCCACGCCGGCCCCGAGCCGCAGCGGCGCGTGGACCGGCAGGCCGAGCACAGCCCGCGCGTGCAGCGCGAACTCCGACAGGTCCTGGGAGACGAGCGTCACCAGGCCCGTGTCGTGCGGGCGTGGCGACACCTCGGAGAAGAGCACCCGGTCCCCCACGACGAACAGCTCGACCCCGAAGACACCCCAGCCGCCGAGCGCCTCGGTGACCAGCGTGGCGACCCGCTGCGCCTCGGCCAGCACGCCATCCGGGAGCGGCGCCGGCTGCCACGACTCGCGGTAGTCGCCGTCCACCTGGACGTGCCCGATCGGGTCGCAGAACACGGTGCCGCCGACATGCCGCACCGTGAGCAGGGTGATCTCGGAGTCGAACTCGACGAAGCCCTCGACGATGCAGCGCACGGCCCGGCCGGCGGTGGCCACGCGGCCCCCGGTCTGCGCGTACTGCCAGGCCCGCGCCACGTCGTCGGCGGCGCGCACCACCGACTGCCCCTTGCCGGAGGACGACATCACCGGCTTGACGACGCACGGCAGGCCGACGGCGTCGACCGCCGCGCGCAGCTCGTCCTCGGACTCGACGAACCGGTAGGGCGACGTGGCCAGGCCGAGCTCCTCGGCGGCGAGCCGCCGGATGCCCTCGCGGTCCATCGTGAGCCGGGTGGCGCGCGCCGTCGGCACCACCCGGACGCCCGCCGCCTCGACCTCGGCCAGCACACCGGTGGCGATCGCCTCGATCTCCGGCACGACGACGTCGGGCGCCTCGGCCGCGAGCACCGCGCGCAGGGCATCAGCGTCCAGCATGTCGACGACGTGGGCGCGGTGCGCGACCTGCATCGCGGGCGCGTGGGCGTAGCGGTCGACGGCGACCAGCTCGGCGCCCAGCCGCTGCAGCTCGATCGCCACCTCCTTGCCGAGCTCGCCGGAGCCGAGCAGCACGACGCGGGTCGCGCCGGGGCTCAGCGGGGTGCCGAGGGTGACGGGCGGCGGGCCGGTGGGGACGTCGGTCATGTGGGTCAGTCCGTCCCGCGCCAGGCCTGAGCCGCCTTCAGGCGCCCGGACGTGTGCAGCACCGACCCGGCGTACAGCCGGGCGCCCAGCCACACGAACACGGCCGACGTCGCCAGGACCACCACCGCCGCCACCGCCGGCTCCCACGCCTCCGCCGTCCCGAGCACGATCCGTGCGGGCATCAGCAGCGGTGCGGTGAACGGCACGTACGAGAGCAGCGTGCGCGTGCCTTCGTCGATCGGCAGCACCGCCGCGAAGAAGGGGACGATGACGAGGATCTGCATCAGCGCCGTCGTCGAGCTGAGCTCCTCCACGCGCGAGGCGAGCGAACCGCCCACGGCCCACAGGCACGACAGCATGACGAAGCCGAGCAGGAAGAACAGCACGAACCACCCGGCCGATCCGACGAGCTGGGAGACGAGCGCGCTCTGCCCCGCCGCGACCGCACCGAGCAGGCCCGCGCCGACGATGACGACGACCTGCCCGGCTGCCATGATCGTGTTGCCGAGCACCTTGCCCGCGAGCAGCCAGCGCACCGGGATGGCCGCCACCAGCAGCTCCACGACGCGGGACTGCTTCTCCTCGACCACGCTCTGCGCGATCGACGTCCCGAACGTGAGCACGCTCAGGTAGAAGAGGAACGCGAACAGCAGCGCGAGCAGCTCGGGCGGCATCGTCCCCTCGTCGCGCGGCTCGAGGAGCTCGACCCGCGGCGGCGTCGGCTGGGTCAGGGACGCGACCTGCTCCGGCGAGAGCCCGCCCTCCTGCGCGGCCTGCGCCATCTGGAGCTCGTTCGACGCCGCTGTGACGAGCGTCTCGAGCTCGCTCGAGACCTCCCGCTGCCCCACGAGCCGCAGGTCGTCGAGCTCGCTGCCGAGCAGGGCGGCGGCGACGTCGCCGTCGTCGAGCAGCCGCTCGATGTCCACGCCGGGCTCGACCGTGACCGACGTGACGTCGGCGGCGGGCATGCCTCCCACGGTGAGGAGCTCGAGCGGACTGGTCGCGGCCGGCTCGTCCTGCGCCTGGGCGCCGAGCTCGGCCGCGAGGTCGATCACCTGCTCGGCGGCGTCGCCCTGCACGGCCACCCGCAGGTCGGGCACGCGCTGGCTGAGCAGCACCGGAAGCACCGTCGCGGCCGTGACCAGCAGGAGCATGAACGCCGTCGTCCACAGGAAGGCCTTGTCCCGCAGCTTGACGGCGATCTCCCGGCCCGCGACGACGCGGACGGTGGACCAGGCACGGGCGCTCATCGCACGGCCTCCCGGAAGATCTCGGCGAGCGTCGGCACCACCGGCGTGAACTCGCGCAGCCGCCCGCAGGACTGCGCGGCCGCGAGCAGCGCCTGGTCGTCCCCGTGCGGCCCCAGGTCGACGACGACGCCCGCGAGCTCGTCGTCCGTGACGCTCGCCCCGGAGCGGGCCGCCGTCGGGTCCTCGGCGGCCGCCGCCTCGGGCAGCCGGGCCACGAGCGCGGCGAGGAGCTCGGCCGCGGGGACGGGCACGCCGTCGGGACGCTCGACCACCACGCGGTAGTGGCGGCCGGTCCGGGCGGCGCGCAGGTCGCCGGCGTCGCCCGCGGCCACCACGCGACCGTGGTGGATGATCACGACGTCGTCGCACAGTCGCTCGACCAGCTCGAGCTGGTGGGACGAGAACAGCACCGGCACCCCCGCCTCTGCGTGCGCGTGCAGCAGGGCGCCCATCGCGTCGATCGCGAGCGGGTCGAGGCCGGAGAAGGGCTCGTCGAGGACGAGGGCGATCGGGTCGTGCACCAGCGCCGCCGCGACCTGGACGCGCTGCTGGTTGCCCAGGGAGAGCGTCTGCAGGTGGTCGTCGGCGCGGTCGGCCAGGCCGAGCTCCTCGAGCAGCTCGTGGGTGCGCCGGCGCGCGGTCGCGAGGTCGAGCCCGTGCACGCGACCCAGGTAGACGAGCTGGTCGGCGACCTTCATCTTGGGGTAGAGGCCGCGCTCCTCGGGCATGTAGCCGAAGCGCGCCCGCACCGGCAGCGTCAGCGGCGTCCCGCCCATCTCGACGCGCCCGGCGTCCGGCGCGAGCACACCGAGGATGATCCGCATCGCCGTCGTCTTGCCGGCGCCGTTCGCGCCGATGAACCCGGTGGTGCGGCCGGGCCGCACGGCGAAGCTCACCTCGTCGAGCGCCACGTGCTCGCCGAACGCCCGGCTCACCCCGACGAGCCTCAGCTCCCTGTCCACGCGCGCCCTTCCCGCTGGTCGTCCCGCTGGCCGTCCCGCCCACACCGACGCGCCGGGCGCACCCGGCCGTCCCTCCCGGAACCCTACCGACGCGGTCGGCACCGGCACGGGACCCTCACGACCTCGCCACCATCGCCCCTCCTGCCGGCGCGGCTGCGTGCCACGCCGCCCCGTACCCTGGGTGGGTGACCCCCCTGCTGGAGACCCTCGTCGCGCACGGCCCGGTGCAGACCCTCGGCCCGGACTGGCTCGACGCCGAGAACCTCATCTCGTCGTTCGGCTCGTACGCGCTGATCGGCGTCGTGCTCGTCGTGTTCATCGAGACGGGGCTGCTCTTCCCGTTCCTGCCGGGCGACTCGCTCCTGTTCACGGCGGGCATGCTCATCGCGCACGACGAGATCGGCGTCCCGCTGTGGGTCATGTGCCTGGCGCTCTTCGCCGCGGCGTTCCTCGGCGACCAGACCGCCTACGTCATCGGGCGCAAGGCGGGGCCCAAGCTCTTCAACCGGCCCGACTCGCGGTTCTTCAAGCAGCAGTACATCGACCAGACGTACGCGTACTTCGACAAGTACGGCGGCCGGACGATCATCATCGCGAGGTTCGTGCCCTTCGTGCGGACGTACGCCCCGGTCGCGGCCGGCGTCGGCAAGATGCACTACCGGCACTTCGTGTCGTTCAACGTGATCGGCGCGTTCCTGTGGGGCGTCGGCGTCACCGTGCTCGGCTACCTGCTCGGCAACGTCACCTTCATCAAGGACAACATCGAGCTGATCGCCATCGGCATCGTCGCCGTGTCGGTGATCCCGATCGTCGTCGAGGTGCTCCGTCAGCGCAGCAAGGCCCGCGACGCGCGGTACGACGAGCCCGCCGAGCGGGCCCGCGTCGCGACGGAGGACATCGAGGGCTGAGCGCCGGTCACGAGGCGCGCCGGGCGAGGCCCGGCCGTCGCACCGTCAGGCCAGGTAGACCCCGTCGATCCGCACGGTCGCGCTGCCCCCGAACTCGACGACGCCGCCGGGCGCACGCAGGTGCACGGCGTTGAAGACCTTGTCCGCACCGCCCTGCTCCACGCGGCCCGGCGACCCGTCCCAGAGGCCGTTGTCGAGCAGGTAGTAGCCGAGCGCGCTGTTCCCGGAGCCTGTCGCTGGGTCCTCCAGGTACCCGAACCTGGGCGCGAAGACCCGCGTGTGCGCGAGGTTTCCCGGCTCGGCCACCTCCCGCGAGAAGGCCAGCACGATGTCGACGTCGTGCGCGAGGCAGAACGCGCGCAGGGCGGGCTCGTCGGGCCGCAGGGCGACCTCGGTCCCGAGCGCGCGGACCGGGACCAGCAGCGTGCGCAGGCCCGCGTCGATCACGTCGATCGGCAGCGTGGGGTCGAGCTCGCCGGCCGGCACGCCCAGCGCCGCCGCGACGGCGTCGGGGCCGAGATCGGTGCCCAGCCGGACCGGCGCGGGCGCGGTGATGAAGACGGCGTCGTCCTCGCGGATCCGGTTGCGCAGCGTCAGGGTGCCCTTGCGGCGGGTCCGCAACGTCACCTCGTCCTGCGCCAGGAGCGTGGGGGTGTCCCGGACCAGGGAGTACAGGCAGGCGATCGTGCCGTGCCCGCAGAAGTCCACCTCGCACTCCGACGACCAGTACTCCAGGCCGACGGCACCGTCGTCCTCCACTCTCGCGTACACGACCTCGGAGACGAACCCCCGGTGCTCGCGGGCGATGGCGAGCATCCGGTCGTCGTCGAGGTGCTGGCCAGGCGCCAGGAAGAGGCACGCGGCGGGGTTGCCCGCGGACCCGGACGCCGTGAACGCGTCGATCTTCTGGTAGCGGATCGCGGTCGTCGCGTCCTGGGCCATGCGCCGGACCTCCTGCCGTGGTGCGGCCGTCGCGGCCGTCGTGCCGACTGTGCTGGGACGGCGATCTTCCTATCGCACGCGGTCGCGGGTTGACCCGGACTTTCCCGCCCCTCGGTCAGTGCCCCGCCATCTAGGCTGCCGACCATGCCTCCTGCGGTTCCCCCCGGTCAGGTCGCTGACGGCGCTTCGCCCGCCCGTCCCGGCCGGCCCGCGCGGCCGAAGCGCCGCTCGCTGCGGCGGTGGGTCCCGAACCAGCACGGCGCGTGGGCGATGCTCGTGCTGCCGCTCGGCGTCGGCGCGCTGCGGGGCGAGGTCGGCTGGCTGCACCTGTGGCTCCTGGTGGCGTGGCTCGTCGCCTACCTCGCCTACTTCGCGGCGACGGTGTGGCTGAAGTCCGGCCGCAAGGCGCGGTACCTCCTCCCGGTCCAGGTCTACGGCGGGGTCCTCGCCGTCGCCGGCGGCGGGCTGCTCATCGCAGAGCCGGAGCTGCTGCGCTGGGGCGTCGTCTTCGCGCCGCTCCTCGCGGCGAGCCTGGTCTACTCCGCGCGCCGCGCCGAGCGCGCGGTGGCCAACGACGTGCTCACCATCGTCGCGACCAGCCTGATGGCCGTCATCGCCTACGGCCTCGGCGCGCCCGACGACGGCGCCTGGCTCCCGGGGGCCGGGCACGTCCCGGGCTGGGCCCTGGCCGCCGCGGCGGCGGCCTACCTGGTCGGCACCGCGCTGTACGTCAAGACGATGATCCGCGAGCGCGGGAACCGGGCCATGTACGCGGCATCGGTCGTGTACCACGTGGCCGTCGCGGCGGTGTTCGCGTGGTGGCTGCCGTTCGTCGGCGCGTTCCTCGCGGTGATGGCCGTGCGCGCCTGCCTGGTGCCGCAGCACTGGCCGAGGGCCCGGCCCGCCGCCATCGGCGTCGCCGAGGTGGTCTGCACGGTCGCCCTCGCCGCGATCCTGCTGGCGCTGCCGCTCGTCTGAGGGTGCCCGCAGGCCCGACGGCGCTCGCCGTCAGACCCTGATCCCGGGCGGGGTCGCTCAGGCGCCGGCGGTCCCGAAGTCGACGGTCGGGACGGCGCGGACGGCCGGGTCCTCGGTCTCGAAGTACTCGGCACGCGTAAAGCCGAACCAGCCGGCGATGATGTTCGACGGGAACGACTCGACCTTGGTGTTCAGCTGGCGCACGTTCGCGTTGTAGAAGCGCCGGCCGGCCGCGATCCGGTCCTCGGTGTTCGTCAGCTCGGCCTGCAGAGCCAGGAAGTTGTCGGCGGCGCGCAGCTGCGGGTATGCCTCGGCGACCGCGAACAGCCGGCCGAGCGCGGCGGTGAGCTGGTTCTCCTGGGCGGCCTGCTCGGCCGGGCTCGACCCGGGGGCGGCCGCCGCCGCGCGCGCGGCGGTCACCTCCTCGAACACCGAGCGCTCGTGCGCCGCGTAGCCCTTGACCGTCTCGACGAGGTTCGGGATCAGGTCGTGCCGCCGGTGCAGCTCGACGTCGATCTGCCGCCAGGCCTCCTGCACCAGGTTCCGCAGCCGGACGAACCCGTTGTAGGTCGCCACGCCCCAGACCACGGCGATCAGGGCGAGCGCGAGGATGACGATCAGAACGATGCCGACCAGTTCCACGAAGTCCTCCAGGTGAGAGTCGAGGCGATCGTAGCCAGGGGAGCGCGACCCCGGACGGGCCTTCAGGGTGAGGTCTGGCCCCGGCCCGCCCTGCCGTACTCCTGCCAGACGAACGGCGGCAGCGCCTCGACGACGTCCGCCAGCACGCGCAGGGCCCGGTCCGTGCTCTCCGGGTCGGGCCGGGCGAGCCGCCAGTGCACCACCGACCCGCCCTCGATCCGCAGCTCGAGGCCCGCGGCGTCCGGCTGGAGCAGCCGACGCATCACCAGGGGCGTGACGGCGGCGTGCACGAACCGCGGGTCGTCGCCGGTGACCCGCCAGCCGTCGTTGAACTCGGCCGACTCGAAGAGCACCTCGCGGCCGTCCCCGACGGCCGGGGCGTCCACCCAGCGCGGGGCGAACCACACGGTCGGCAGGGCCGCCGGGAGCTGGATCGCCACGACGTGGTACCGGACCTGGGTCGCGCGCAGCTGGGCGCCCTGAGCCGTGCCGTACTCGAACGTGACGGCCAGCCGGCCGCAGTACCGGCCGACGAGCAGCCCTTCGACGACGGCCGGGCCGAGCCCGAACGGCGGCAGCCGCCAGGCGTCCGCGACCGACGGCGGACGCGGGCGTCGCTCCTGCTCCAGGTACGCGGCCAGGCCCGGCCACTGCTCCATCGGCGCCCGCCCGTCGCGCATGGGCGCCCAGCCCACGCTGCGCGCCCAGGTCACCATGGCCTGGGTCGCCGTCCACCGCGACCGGTCGCGCAGGACCGTCGCGATCATCAGGCCGGCGATCGTGAGCACCCCGACGAACCAGCCGAGGGTCGGGTTGCGGTCGTTCGCCACGAGCCACCCGGCCAGGAGCACGAGCGGCGCCGCGATCGACGCCGCGGCCAGGGCCCACGATCGCGCCCCGTCGCGGGACCAGCGGCGGCGGGCGGGTGGGCGCGGTGGGCCGCCCCACGCGCTCATCGGGCGACCGGGCCGGGCGCGGTGGCGCCGGGGTCGTAGCCGTGGTCCTGCCAGACGTACCGCGGCACGGAGTCGATGACGGCCTGCATCAGGGCGAGCCGGCCCGGGATCCGGTCCGTGCTCGTGTGCCCGGCCGCCCAGCTCACGATGTCGGTGCCCGCGATGTGCAGCCGGGAGCCGACGGCGTCGGGCGCCATGAGCCGCTCCATGAGCCGCGGGTGCACGACGTCGTGCGCGAGCTTCGGGTTCGCCGCCGCCACCCGCCAGGCACGGTTGAAGTCCTCCGACTCGAACTGGATGTCCCCGGCCCCGAGCATCGTGAGGAGCTTCGACCCGAATCCGTCGGGCGTCAGCTCGAGGTCCGGCAACCACGCGGGCAGCGGCAGCGCGAGGACGTGGTAGCGGTGCGTCGTCTGGCTCTTCCCGGAGCCCGTGACGTACGTGTACGTGAACGAGACGGCCGGCCGGTCGCCCCAGCGGCCGACCATGACCTCGGTGGCCCGCCGCGACCGGCCCACGCCGAACGGGGCGCCCCGCCAGCGGTCGACCAGCGAGGGGTCCGACCCGACGACCGTCCAGCCCGATGCCGCGGCCCACGCCTTGAGCTGACGGCCGCGCCGTGCCTGGTACCAGAAGGTTGCGCCGATGACGCCCGGCACGAAGACCAGCCACACGAACGCCAGGAGCACGCCCCCGAGCGTCATGCGGGGAGCCGCCCGTCCAGGCCGGGCCGTACGGGAGGCGGCCCGGGGTCGTAGCCGTGGTCCTGCCACACGTAGCGCGGGACGGAGTCGATGACGGCCGTCATCAGGCCCAGGCGCCCGGCGATCCGCTCGAGGTCGGTGTCGCCCTCCGTCCACGTGAGGACGTCGGTGCCGCTGATCCGCAGGCACACGCCCCGCGCGTCGGCCCGCATCAGCCGTTCCATCAGGCGCGGGTGGACGACGTCGTGCGCGAACTTCGGGTCCGGGGACTCCACACGCCAGGCCCGGTTGAACTCCTCGGACTCGAACTGGATGTCCTGTCGGCCGAGCATCGAGGCCAGCCGCGTCCCGAAGCCCTCCGGCGTGAGCTCGAGCGTCGGCAGGTACGCCGGTAGCGGGAGCGCGATGACGTGGTAGGTCGACGTGGTCTCGTGGTCGTCGGTGCCGGTGCGGAACGAGTAGGTGAACGAGACCGCCGGCCGCCCCGCCCACCGGCCGACCAGGACGTCGCTCGTCGCGCGCGAGTCCCCCTTGCCGAAGGGCTCGCCCTGCCAGCGGTCCACGAGCGAGTGGTCCCGGCCGACGTACGTCCAGCCCGATGCCGCGGCCCAGGCCTTGATGCGCTTGCTGCGGCGGAGCTGGAACCAGATCGTGGCGACGGCGACGACCGGCAGGATCACCCACGGGAGCACGGAGAGGGCGCGCACCAGGTCACCGTCGATGACCATGCCCGCCCTCCTCCCGGTGGCCGCTGGGGCCCTGCCCGATGCATCGGCGCCCCGGGCGCCGACGTGAGCCACCACGCTCCCACGGCGAGCGCACCGGCCGTGGCCGCTTCCGGTCTAGAGCCCGCGGGCCCTGGCCTGGTGACGGAGGCTCCGCGCGATCAGCCAGCGCCCGGCGCCGCCCAATGCAAGGACGACCGCGACGAGGGCGGGCATGACGGCGAGCTGCGACATGCCGGTGACGGCCAGGACGACGGCGAGCGCGGCGAACGTCACGAAGCCGAGGCCGGTCGCGATCAGCCGGCCCCAGTCCCGGTTCGTCGCGCGGGCGAGGCTCGACACGACCGCGCGGTCCGGCACGCGGGCCGGCAGCCCCTGATCGGGGACCGGGACGTCGGCGGCGGTGTCGGGCCCGGGGTCGTGGCCGTGGTCGAGCCACACGAACCGCGGGATCGCCTCGACGAAAGCGGTCAGGACGGCGAGCCGCCTGTCGACGTCCGCCAGGTCGGGCTTGCCGGGCACCCAGGCGAGCACGTCCGTGCCGGTGACCCAGATGCTCAGCCCCTGCGCGTCGCCGGCGAGGAGGCGTTCCATGAGCCGCGGGTGCACGACGTCGTGCGCGTACGTCGCATCGCCCGCCCGCACCCGCCAGGCCCGGTTGAAGTCCGCCGACTCGAAGGCGATGTCCTGACCGCCGAGGGCGCCGGCGAGGTCGTCGCCCAGCGCCTGCGGCGAGAGCCGCAGCCCGGGCAGCGGCACCGGGAGCGAGATCGCCACCACGTGCACGTGCACCGACGCCGAGACGCCCGCCTCGACGTACTCGAACGTCGAGGCCGGCCGACCCGCGTACGAGCCGGCGACCAGGTGCGACACCGTGCATCGGCCGCCGAGGCCGAACACGCCGAGCATGCGCTCGGCGAGCGCCTGGTCCCCGCGCAGCTGCCAGCCGCGCTCGGCCGCCCAGCGCTGCTCGGCGCGTCGCCGGCGCGCCCTCGGCATCTCACGCACCATCGTCAGGGCGACCGCCACGACGACGACGAAGGCCACCGTCCAGAGCAGCAGGGTGAGGTTGTCCGCCTCGGTCCTGCCGCCGGCTGCCGCGAGCCCCACGACGCCGAGGAGCTCCACGAGGATCAGGCCAGCCCGAGGTCGGCCAGGCCGAAGATCGACAGGTACGGCAGGCCCTCCGCCTCGATCCGCTCGCGCGCGCCGGTCGCTCGGTCCACGATCACGGCCACGCCGACGACGTCGGCCCCCGCCTCGCGCAGCGCCTCCACCGCCGTCATCACGGAGCCGCCGGTGGTCGACGTGTCCTCGACGGCGACCACGCGCCGACCCGCGACGTCGGGGCCCTCGATGCGGCGCTGCATCCCGTGGGCCTTGCCCTCCTTGCGGACGACGAACGCGTCGAGGTCCTGGCCGCGCGACGCGGCGGCGTGCAGGAGCGCGGTCGCCACGGGGTCGGCGCCAAGAGTGAGGCCGCCCACCGCGTCGATCTCGGCAGTGCCCAGGCCCGCCTCCTCGAGCAGGTCGAGCAGCACGTGCCCGACGAGCGGCGCCGCCTCGTGGTGCAGGGTCACCCGCCGGAGGTCGACGTAGTACTGCGCCGTCGCGCCGGACGCGAGGGTCACCTCGCCGTGCACGACCGCGAGCTCGGTGACGAGCTCACGGAGGCGGTCGCGGGGCGTCTGGCCGGGGAGGGAGGCGTTCGTCACGGCCGACAGGCTAGTCGTCGGGTCGGCGCCGGCACGTGCCGTCCTACGCGTCGACCGCGACCTCGTCGGCGTCGACCTCGACGTCGCGCACCCGGCGCTCGGCCGAGAGTGCCCGGACCGCGGCGCGCGGCAGCAGGCGCACGACCTCCGCGGCGACGGCGTAGCGCAGGCTGGGCGTCGAGATGACCGAGCCGCGACGCACGTCGGCGAGCGCGGCCGCGACCACCTGCTCGGCGTTCAGCCAGGCGATCTCGGGGATCGCGTCGTAGTCCAGGCCGGCGCGCTCGTGGAACTCGGTGTGCACCAGGCCCGGGCACAGCGCGGTGGCGGTGACGCCGGTGCCCTTGAGCTCGATCGCGAGCGCCTCCGTGAACACCCGGACCCAGGCCTTCGCGGCCGAGTACGTGCCGCCGGCCGTCAGCGCGGCGATCGACGACACGTTGAGGATCGCGCCCCGCCCGCGCTCGACCATCGCGCCGGAGGCGGCGTGCGAGAGGACCATGACCGTCCGCACCATGACCTCGAGGGCCGTCTCGTGCGGAGCGAGGTCCGCGCCCACGAAGCGCCCGATGCCGTGGCCCGCGTTGTTCACCAGGAGCCCGACCGGCCGCTCGTCCGCGCGCAGCCGCTCGGCCACGCGCTCGACGTCGGCCCGCACCGACAGGTCGGCCGGGAGCACCTCCGCGCGCACGCCGGCCGCGGCGTTGAGCTGGCCGGCCAGACGCTGCAGCCGCTGTTCGTCGCGGGCGACCAGGACGACGTCGTGCCGTGCCGTGGCCAGCTGCCAGGCGAACTCCAGGCCCAGGCCCGCGCTCGCTCCCGTGATGAGTGCTGTCCCCATGGCGGCCAGAGTACGTGCCCGCCGCGTGTGGGCACCGCCGAGTAGGTTGACGTGCATGCGGATCGCGACGTGGAACATCAACTCGGTCCGGGCACGGGCCGACCGCGCCGTCGCCTGGCTGGAGCGCACGGGGACCGACGTGCTGGCCCTCCAGGAGACCAAGTGCACGGACGCCCAGTTCCCCTACTCCGTCTTCGAGGCGGCCGGCTACGAAGTCACGCACATCGGCTCGAGCCAGTGGAACGGCGTCGCCATCGCGTCGCGCGTCGGCATCGAGGACGTCGAGACCCACTTCGCCGGGCAGCCACGGTGGGGCTCCGAGGACCCGCAGATCGAGGCGCGGGCCCTCGGCGCGACCTGCGGCGGCGTCCGCGTCTGGAGCCTGTACGTCCCGCACGGGCGCCACCCCGACGACGACCACTACCGCTACAAGCTGCACTTCCTCGACAGCCTGCTCGAGGCCGCCGGCACGTGGGTGGACCCCCAGCTCGGCGACCCGACGGCGCCGATCGCGCTCATGGGCGACTGGAACGTCATCCCCTACGACACCGACGTGTGGGACGTCACCGCCTTCGCGGGGCAGACCCACGTGACGTCGGGCGAGCGCACGGCGTTCTTCGCGTTCGGCGACGTCGGCTACACGGAGGTCACCCGGACCTTCCTGCCCGAGGAGGGCAAGTACACGTACTGGGACTACCAGCAGCTGGCGTTCCCCAAGAACAAGGGTCTGCGCATCGACTTCGCCTGGACCTCCCCCGCGCTCACGCCGCGCGTGAGCGGCGTGACCATCGACCGTGAGGAGCGCAAGGGCAAGGGCCCGTCGGACCACGTCCCCGTGATCCTCGACCTCGCCGACTGACCGGACCCACGGCCCGGCCCGACGACGGCCTGGCGCGCCGACGGCCGTCGGACCGCCCGCCGTGCGGCGTCGCCGGGCGCTAGGTTCCTGACATGGCCGACCAGCTGCCGCCCCCGCCGGGCACGCCGCAGCCCGCACCGATGCCCCCCGTGGGCTCGCCGCAGCCGGGCCCCGCTGCCGCGCCCGCCGGGCCGGTGCCGGGATCCCCGGCCGGCTACTACCCGCAGCAGCCGTACTACGCGCCGGGGTGGACCCAGGCCGCGACCCAGCCCCGCTCGCGCCGCGGCCGGAGGATCGCCCTGTTCACGACGCTCGCCGTCGTCGTCGTCGCGGTCCTCGGGGCGGTGGCCGTCGCCGGCCTGTACTGGTGGAGCACCAAGCCGATCGGCGACGTCACGTCCCCCACCAGCGCGAACGCGCGGCAGGTGCGTCCGGGGCACTGCATCCGCGACCTGCCCGCCGACGGCTCCGTCGGGACGGTGACCCTCGTCCCCTGCGACGACCCGCACGAGGCCGAGGTCGTCGGCTCGCTGCGGTACGACGACGACGCCTGGCCCGGCGAGGACGCCGTCACCGAGCAGGCCGCCGCCTGGTGCGAGATGGACAACGCACAGGTCGAGGCCGGCCTCCGGGCGGTCGTCTGGACGCCGTCCGAGCAGAGCTGGAGCCAGGGCGACCGCGCCGCGCTCTGCCTCGCCCGCCAGGGCGACTGACCGGGCGACCGGACCAGCCCGACCGCCCGGTCGACCGCCCCGACGCCTAGCGGGCGCTGCGGACGATGGTCCGGATGCCGACCAGGAGGCCGACCGCCGCCGTTGCGACCGCCGCGAGTGCGCCCCAGGCCACGGCGCTCGACGCGAGCTCGCCCGCGAACAGCGCCCGCTCCGCCTCGACGACGTACGCGAGCGGGTTGGCGCGCGCCGCCGCACGCATCCAGGACGGGCCCGAGTCCAGCGGCAGCAGCAGCCCGGACAGGATCAGCAGGGGGAACAGCACGGTCTGCTGGACCATCCAGAACATCCACTCGACCTTGCGCACCGCGATCGCCAGCGCGTAGCTGAGCGAGCCGAGGCCGACGCCCAGGACCGCGAGGAGCACGAGGCCGAGCAGGGCGCCCGCGAGGTGCAGCCGGAACCCGAACGGAAGCATGACGAGCACGATGACCGTCGCCTGCGCGGTGAGCGGGACCATCTCCTTCAGCGCGCGGCCGACGAGCTGCGCGGACCGCGGCAGCGGCGTGACGAGCAGCCGCTCGTGGGCGCCCGTCTGCATCTCGAACTGCAGGTTCGCGCCGGTGGTGGACGTGCCGAACAACGTCGTCATGAGCAGGATCGACGGCACGAACCACTGCCAGACTCCGCCGTCGAACGCCCCGCTCGCGCGCAGCGACCCGGCCAGCAACGGGCCGAACAGCCCCAGGAACACCAGCGGCTGGACCAGTCCGAACATCACGGAGAACGGGTCGTGGACCACCGGCCGCAGCTCGCGGACCATCACGAGGCGCGCGGCCCGCAGCCACGGCAGGGCGGCCGGCTCAGTCCGGGCGGCGCCCCGGTCGGCGGACAGGTCGGCGGGGGTCAGGGTCGTGGCGCTCATGCTGCGTCCTTCCGGGTCTGCGGGGCGGTGGCGGTGGTGGCCGCCGGGCTGTCGTCGTCGGCCGTCTCGGCGGCGGTGCCGCCCTCGCGCAGGCTGCGGCCGGTGAGGGAGAGGAACACGTCGTCGAGCGTCGGCCGCGTCGCCGCGGCGGCCACCACACGCAGCCCGGCCGACGACGCGGCGAGCACGATCTGCGGCACCGCGCCGGATCCGTCGGGCACCTTGGCCCGCACCTCGTCCCCGTGCACGACGACGTCCCTCGCCCCGGGCAGCCGCGTCACCATCGCGGCGAGCCGGTGCGCGGCGTCGTCGTCGGACGCGTCGCCCCCGCCCGCGAGCCGCAGCACGACCGCGTCACCGGCGAGGTCGCGCTTGAGCGCATCGGCGGTGTCGTCAGCGATGACCCGGCCGTGGTCGACGACGACGACCCGGCCCGCGAACGCGTCCGCCTCGTCGAGGTAGTGCGTGGTCAGCAGGATCGTCATCGGGTGCTCGGCGCGCAGCCGCTGGATGTGGTCCCACAGGTTGGCCCGGTTGTGGGGGTCGAGACCGGTGGACGGCTCGTCGAGCACGAGCAGGCGGGGTGCGTGCACGAGGCCGAGCGCGACGTCCAGCCGACGCCGCTGCCCGCCGGAGAGCTCGGAGACCTTGCGGCCGGCGAACTCGGCGAGCTCGAGCGCCTCGAGGAGCTCTCCCGCGCGGCGGCGGGCGGCCCGCGCGTCCAGCCCGTAGACGAGCCCCTGCACCACGAGCTCGTCGACCGCCCGATGGGTGTGACCGGCGCCGTTGCCCTGGCCGACGTAGCCGAGGTGCCGACGCACGCGCGCCGGGTGCCGGACGACGTCGTGCCCGGCGACCTCCGCCGACCCCGCGGTGGGCTGGAGCAGGGTCGTGAGCATGCGGAGCGTCGTCGTCTTGCCGGCGCCGTTCGGGCCGAGCAGGGCGACCATCTCGCCGTCGTCGACCTGGAGGTCCACGCCGCGGACGGCGTGCACGGTCTGGCTGCGACCCACCTGGAAGTCCTTGGTGAGCCCGGCGGTTCGGATCATCGGCTTCTCCTTCTCCTCTGGCTGACGTCACCCACACTTCCGGCAGTTCCGGCCACTTCCTGTCCGCTACTTCACGGATGATGGACACCATGGGAGAGAACCCGTCCGCCCCTTCGGCGCGGCTGCTGACCCTGCTCTCGCTGCTGCAGGCGCGGCGCGACTGGCCCGGCGAGACGCTCGCCGACCGCCTCGGCGTGAGCCCGCGCACGGTCCGGCGCGACGTCGACCGCCTGCGCTCGCTCGGCTACCCGGTGCACGCGACGCGGGGACCCGACGGCGGCTACCGCCTCGACCCCGGCAGCCAGGTGCCGCCGCTGCTGCTCGACGACGAGCAGGCCGTCGCCCTCACGGTCGCGCTCCAGGCGGCGTCGACGGGCGTGGCCGGCGTGGACGAGGC
>JAEZZV010000062.1 GCA_023418375.1 Actinomycetes bacterium
GGTCGACGCCGACCGCGGCGGCGCGCGCCAGGTGGTCGCCGACCGTCGGGCCGGGCGCGGCGACGTCGTCGTCCCCCGCGCCGCGCCAGCCCGCCGCGTCGGTCTCCGCCAGGACCGCGTCGAGGTGCGTGTGGTTGTCGGGGACCGGGTGCGGGAGCGGCTCGGGATCGGCGGGCCAGCTCGTGTCCCGCGGGCGCCGCGCCACTCAGTCCTCCCCGGCCGCGCCCCGCAGGCGGTCGAGCTCGCTGGCGACGACGGCGTCGTCGAGCTTGGTGAACACCGGCGTCGGCTTGCCGACGGGCGTCCCGACGACGACCGGGCGCGACTCCCAGCGCGGCGTGGCCGAGTAGTCGCCCGTGATGACGGGGTAGGTCACCAGGCCGGCGCCCGAGTCGGGGTCGAGCTCGGTGACCTGCTCGATGCGCGGCATCGGCATGAACTCGCCCTCGCCGCCCAGGACCTGGTGCACCTTGTTGGCCGAGTGCGGTAGGAACGGGGCGAGCAGGGTGTTGCAGTCGCCCACGCACTGGGCCGCGACGTGCAGGACCGTGCCGAGGCGCTCGCGCTGCGCGGGCTCCTTCATCTTGTAGGGCTCGGTCGCGGACAGGTACTTGTTCACCTCGCCGACGACGCGCATCGCCTCCGCGATCGCCGCGCGCTGACGGTGCCGCCCGATCAGGCCGCCGACGGTGTCGAACGCCGCCCGGACGGAGCCGAGGACCGCCTCGTCCACCGGCTCGAGGGCGCCCGCCGGCGGGACCTCGCCGAAGCTCTTGGCGATCATCGTCGCGGTGCGGTTGACCAGGTTGCCCCAGCCGGCGACCAGCTCGGAGTTGGTGCGCTGGACGAACTCCGACCAGGTGAAGTCCGAGTCCGACGTCTCCGGGCCCGCGGCCGAGATGAAGTACCGCAGGGCGTCCGGCTGGTAGCGCGCCAGCACGTCGCCGACGTAGATGACGACGCCGCGGGAGGACGAGAACTGCTTGCCCTCCATCGTGAGGAACTCGCTCGAGACGACCTCGGTCGGCAGGTTCAGCACGCCGTACGCGCCGGGTTCGCCACCGCGCTCGCCCTGGCCGTTGTAGGCGAGGAGCTCGGCCGGCCAGATCTGGGAGTGGAAGACGATGTTGTCCTTGCCCATGAAGTAGTAGGACAGCGCGTCGGGGTCGTTCCACCACTCGCGCCAGCGCTCGGGGGCGCCGAGGCGCCGGGCCCACTCGATGCTCGCGGACAGGTAGCCGATGACCGCGTCGAACCAGACGTACAGGCGCTTGGTGGGCTGGTCGCGCCAGCCGTCGAGCGGGATCGGGATGCCCCAGTCGATGTCGCGCGTCATCGCCCGGGGGCGGATGTCCTGGAGGATGTTCTGGCTGAACTTGATGACGTTCGGCCGCCACAGCCCGGTCGCCTCGCGCTCGTCGAGCCACGTGCCGAGCGCCTCGGCGAGCGCCGGCAGGTCGAGGAAGAAGTGCTCGGTCTCCACGAACCGTGGGGTCTCGCCGTTGATCTTGCTGCGCGGGTCGACGAGGTCCGTCGGGTCGAGCTGGTTGCCGCAGTTGTCGCACTGGTCGCCGCGCGCGTCGGTGTACCCGCAGATCGGACACGTGCCCTCGATGTAGCGGTCCGGCAGCGTGCGCCCGGTCGACGGGCTGATCGCCGCCTGCGTCGTCCTGGCGACCATGTACCCGTTGCGGTGCACGGTGGTGAAGAGCTCCTGCACCGTGCGGTAGTGGTTGCCCGTCGTCGTGCGCGTGAACAGGTCGTAGGACAGCCCGAGGTCCACGAGGTCCTGGACGATCACCGCGTTGTTCTTGTCGGCGAGCTCCTTGGCGGTGACGCCCTCCTTGTCCGCCTGGACCAGGATCGGCGTCCCGTGCTCGTCCGTGCCCGACACCATCAGGACGTCGTGGCCCGCCATCCGCATGTAGCGGCTGAAGACGTCGGAGGGCACGCCGAAGCCGGCGACGTGACCGATGTGACGGGGTCCGTTGGCGTAGGGCCAGGCGACCGCCGAGAGGATGTGGGCCATGGGCCCAGATCCTAGTGAGCGGTGGCCCAGGACCTCCGACGGGCGAGCAGACACCTGCGGGCCCGACGCACGGAGCGCCGACCGCGCTCCCGGGACCGCGCCTCAGAACGGCAGGTAGTACGACAGGACGTCGGCCGTCACCGGCGGGAACAGGGCGGCGAACAGCTCGGGGTCGCCCTCGGCGGTGACGTCGGGCCGCAGCCGGGCCAGTCCCTCGATGCCCCACGGGCCGAAGAGGAGCGCGGGCAGCCAGTCCGGCGCGACACCGGCGCCGCCCGAGTCCACCGGGTCCTGCTGGGGCCCGCCGACGGCGACCGGCCCGAGTCCCTCCGGCCCGACGGCGAACCGGTAGTGGCGCCGGTAGGTGGAGACGAGCACCTCCTCGCGCTCCAGACCGGCCGCGGCCAGCCGCGCCGACAGCACCGGCCGCAGCGCGTCCAGCACCACCCCGTGGTCGGGGAGGCGGACGTAGTACTGCTCGGCGTGGTCCGACCCCGGCTCCATGAGCGGCTCGCACACGGCGTGCACCAGCGTCCCGGGGCGCTCCACGACACCCACCCGGCCGCTGGCGGACTGCCGCGCGACCGCGTCGAGCAGGTCGCCGACGGCGGCGACGTCCTGCGCCGTGGCCTCCGCGACCAGCCCGCTCCCCGGCGTGATGCGACCCGAGCCGACCACCCGCCCGTCCCGCTCGACGACGAGCGTGCGCGTCGCCTCGTGCGCCACCAGCCAGCGCAGGCGCGCGGTCGGGTGCGGGACGGCGAGGTCGCTGACCGCCTGCGCGG
>JAEZZV010000078.1 GCA_023418375.1 Actinomycetes bacterium
GCGTGGCACCGGCCATGCCGGGGGCGGGCGGCGGGGTGGCGCCGGCCATGCCGGGAGCGGGCGGCGTCATCGGCGCGCCTGCCATCCCGGGGGCCGGGGGCGGCGTCGTCTGGAGGGCGAACGAGCGGATCGCGCCCTGGCCGTCGAGGTCGCGCAGGGTCGTCAGGACGCGCTCCCGCTCGGCGGCGTCGGCGGGACGGCCGCTGGCCTCGAGGTACGTCAGGACGCCCAGGTCGCGGAAGTACTTGTCGAGATCGGCCGGGCGGGGCCCGCCCGTGGCTGTGCTGCTCATGTTGCTCATGGCCGAGTCGGCCTTGGCGGCCAGGTCTGACGCGGCCGCCTTCGCCTTGTCGAGAAGACCCATCGTCGTGCTCCTCCCGGGTGCGTGCACCGGGCGTCACGGACGACGTCTCCCGGTTGCACGGAAAGCCTACAAAGCGGTGACCTGCGTCGTTAGAGTTCGAGCGAACCCGCTGCGCCCGCGCGGAACGACCAAGGGATTCCCCGCCATGACTATCCACGGCTCGCTGTTCGCGGACCACAAGGAGAACACCTCGCAGGACCCGTTCTCCCTGCAGAACAAGAAGATGCTGAAGATCCAGATGGGATACGGCCCGGTCTGGGCGAGGACCGGGTCGATGGTCGCCTACCAGGGCGACGTCCGGTTCCAGAACACCGGCTCGGGCGGTCTGGACAAGTGGATGAAGCAGAAGCTCACCGGTGAGGGCGTCGACATGATGCAGTGCACCGGTCAGGGCGAGCTGTTCGTGGCGGACCTCGCCAGCGAGATCCAGGTCATGTACCTGGAGAACGACATGATCTCCGTCAACGGCGCCAACGTCCTGGCGTTCTCCAGCTCGATCGAGTGGGACATCCACCGCGTCCAGGCGCGCGGCGCCATGATGACGGGCGGTCTGTACAACGTCTCCCTGCGCGGCACCGGCTACGTCGCCGTGACCACCAAGGGCGACCCGGTCGCGCTCGACGTCGCCAGCGCCCCCACGTTCGCCGACGCGCAGGCCGTGGTCCTGTGGACGGCCGGCGTGAGCATGGACATCCGCGTGGACACCGGCGGCATCAAGTCGATGATCCGCGGCGGCACGGGGGAGCTGCTGCAGATGGCGTTCGGCGGCCAGGGCTACGTCCTGGTGCAGCCGAGCGAGTCGGTGGTGCAGGGCGGCGCCCAGCAGCAGCAGAAGTCCAGCGGCGGCGGTCTGGGCGCGCTCCTCGGCGGCTGAGCCTCCCGGCATCGCGAGGGCCCGGCTCCCCTGGTGGGGGCCGGGCCCTCGCGCGTGCGGCCCCAACGGAGGCCGGGCCGCTCGACGCGCGAGCAGGGACGCACGGTGCGAGGGTTCGACCATGAGCACGCACGTCGTCTCACGCGCCCGGGAGCGCCCCGCGTTCGAGCGCGGTGCCCGCCTCGGCTACGCCGCCAACGGGCTCCTCAACCTCGTCATCGGCTGGCTTGCGCTCCAGGTCGCCTGGGGAGGCGGAGGCGAGGACGCGAGCGCCTCGGGAGCGCTCCGGGCGCTCGCCGGCACCCCGCTCGGCGGGGTCCTGCTGTGGGTCCTGCTCGTCGGCTTCGCGCTGCTCGGCCTGTGGCAGCTCACGACGGCGGTGCTCGGCGGACGCACCGGCGAGCGGCTCAAGGCGGCCGGCAAGGGCGTCGTCTACCTCGCGCTCGCCGTGGCGACGTTCGGCGTCGTCGGCGACCCGGCGGGGTCCGGCTCGACGGGCTCCGGCTCGGGCGAGGCCGGGTGGACGGCCGACCTCATGGCGCAGCCGTGGGGGCGGTTGCTGGTCGGCGCGGTCGGCATCGGGGTGGTCGCGGTCGGGGGGTACCACGTGCACAAGGGCTGGCGGCGGACGTTCCTGCGGGACCTGCGGGGCAATCCCGGCCCGTGGACGGTCCGCGCCGGTCGGCTCGGCTACGTCGCCCGCGGGATCGCGTTCGGCGTCGTCGGCGCGCTGCTCGTGACGGCCGCCGCCACTGCCGACGCGGATCGCGCACCGGGTCTCGACGGTGCGCTGCAGACCCTGCGCGACGCACCGCTCGGCCCGTGGCTGCTCACGCTCGTGGCGCTGGGCTTCGTGGCGTACGGCGGGTACTCGTTCGTCCGGGCGCGGCTCGGCCGCGTCTGACGCCACCCGGCCCCACGCGCCTCAGGTGCCCGGTGGCGTGCGGTCGGCGACCCAGACGGCGAGCTCCGCCACGTCCGCCGGGCACGACACGACCTGACCGCCCATGTACTCCGCCAGCGCCCAGGTCTCACCCAGCGTCTTCTCCGTGGCGTCGTTCCCGTGGAGCAGGAAGCGGAAGCCGCCGCACGTGAACCGTGCCCGGGCCTGGGTCCCGTCGGTGGTGAGCCCCTCCTCGACCTCGACGACGTCCGTCGCGAACCGTCCGGTGACCCGCATGTCGAAGCCGAGGTCCGGCCCGTCCAGCGGTGCCACGGCGATGCCCACGAGCCGGGTGTCCTCGCCCCCGGGGCGCCCGACCTCCACGGCCCGGGCGGCCACCGGTCCCTGGTCCTGCCCGACGACGACCGCCGGTTCCGACGCGCGGCCGAGCAGCAGCACGAGCCAGGCGTCCAGGAGGCACGCTGCGTCGTCGTCGGGGCAGGGCGCGGGCGGGGTGAACGGCGGGGTGTCGACGTCGCCCTGCCAGCCGGCCCCGGGCACCCAGCTCGACAGCGGCCCAGCGCCGGCGGGCCCGCCCGGCTGGTGCGGCTCCGGCACCGTGAGCACCCAGGTCGTCAGCACCGGGTCGCCCGTGCACGCCGACGGGTCCGCGTTCGCCCCGTCCGGGCCGTCGGCCGCGAAGCCCGTGGTGTAGACGACGAACCCCTCGGGGAACACCTCGGTGGCCACGGGCACCGCGGGGCAGTCCGCCGTCCCCGCGGTCCAGACCTCGATGCTCCCGACGCGCGTCCCGTCCCCGAGGCCCCCGACCGGGTACCCGGCCTCGGGCTCCATGCCCGCAGGCCAGCCCGCGCGGACCTCCAGCACGGTCACCGGCTCGAGTCCCTCGGGGACGTCGGCCGACGTCGCCAGCACCGCCCCGGTGTCGGCGTCGCGCACCTCGACCGACGGCGGCGGGCCCGCCGGCACGCCCGCGGGCGGCGCGACGACGGTCGTCGCGGCCACCAGGTCGGCCGTGCACTCCGGGCCGTCGGCCGGGTCCGTCCCGACCTCGACGACGACCACGCCGTCGGTCACGCCGACGGTCCTGGGCAGCGTCGGACAGCTGCTGCTCCCGGACGTCCACACGTGCAGGGTCCCGTCGGGCGCCCGCACGACACCGAACGGCCCGACCAGGTCCGCCGGCAGGCCGACGGGCACGCCCTCCCGGGTGCCCACGACCCGCGCCGGTCCGGGCGCGTCGTCGCCGTCGGCGGGCGGTGTCGCCGCCGGACGGAGCATCCCGACGGCGCCCGCGGCTCCGGCCACGAGCACGG
>JAEZZV010000083.1 GCA_023418375.1 Actinomycetes bacterium
CCGCGCAGCAGCGCCTGCTCGGGCTCGGTCGCGGCGGCGAACAGCTCGGCGGCCAGCGCCGTCCGGGCCCTGCCCGATCCGGGCCCGGCGAGCGCGGCCATGCGCTCGAAGGTCGCGTCGACGTCGAGCACGTCGAGGGACGGGGCCACCGCCGGGCCCGGCAGGCCCGCCAGCGACCGCCAGCCCAGGCCCGTGCGTCGCTGCCGCAGCTCGCCGCCGAGGTACCGCGCGACCACCGGCACCTCCGCGGGCGAGGCGCGTCGGAGCAGGTCGGCGAGCAGCGCGCGCTTGGCCAGGCGCGAACGGGTGGCGGCGAGCGCGGCGGAGGTCGCGGCGACGTCGGCGAGCAGCACGGGTCCATCCTCGTCCGCACCACTGACGCGCCCCACCTGTGGCGGGTCGGTACGGTGAGGCCGTGCGCCTCGGCATCGTCGTCGACTACTCCGACGACTTCCGTGCGGTCGTGCCGCAGGTGCAGCAGGCGGAGCAGCTCGGTGTCGACCTGGTCTCGGTCGCGGAGGCGTACTCGTTCGACGCGGTCAGCCGGCTCGGGTACCTCGCGGCGGCGACGGAGCGGGTGGTGCTGCAGTCGGCCATCCTGAACGTCTTCTCGCGGACGCCCGCCGCGCTCGCGATGACCGCCGCGGGCCTCGACGACGTCTCGGGCGGCCGCTTCGAGCTCGGCCTCGGCGCCTCGGGACCGCAGGTGGTCGAGGGCTTCCACGGCGTCCCGTACACCGCCCCGCTCACGCGCATCCGCGAGACCGTCGAGGTGTGCCGCGCCGTCTGGCGCCGCGAGCCGCTGGCGTTCGACGGGCGTCAGGTGCGCGTCCCCCTGCCGGCCGACGAAGGCACGGGCCTGGGCAAGCCGCTCAAGCTGGTCAACCGCCCGCGGCGCGAGCGCATCCCCGTCGCCATCGCCGCGCTGACCCCCAAGAGCGTCGCCCAGACGGCCGAGATCGCCGACGGCTGGATGCCCGTCTTCTACCTCCCCGAGCGTGCGCAGCTGGCCTGGGGCGACGCGCTCGACGCCGGACGCGCGGCCCGCGACCCCGCTCTCGGCGCCCTGGACGTGCAGGTCACGATGCCGCTGCTCGTCGGCGAGGGCCCGGCGCTCGACGCCGCCCGGGCGGCCTACCGGGACCGCCTCGCGCTCTACGTCGGCGGCATGGGCGCGCGCGACGCGAACTTCTACGCGGACCTCGCCGCGCGCTACGGCCTGGGCGAGGCGGCCGCCGTCGTGCAGGACCGGTACCTGGCCGGCGACAAGGCCGGCGCCGCCGACGCCGTCCCGGACGAGCTGGTCGACGGCACGGCGCTCATCGGCGACGCGGCGCACGTGCGCGCCCGGCTGCGCTCCCTGGCCGCGAGCGGGGTCACCACGCTCACCGTGCAGCCGCTCGCACCGACGCCCGAGGGGCGCCTGGAGCAGATCGCCACCGTGCGCGGGCTGCTGGACGGCCTGCGCCCCGCCGAGGACGAGGAGGGACCGTGACCGACACGCGTCACGTCGAGGACCAGCCCGAGGAGCCGCCGTCGGTGCGCTGGGTGACGGGCCCGGGCGGCATGCCCGTGGTCGACGCCGCAGCGGGCGGCGGCTCGGCGCGTATCCACTACCAGGGCGCGCAGGTGATGTCCTGGCAGCCCGCGGGGACGGGGCCGGTGCTGTGGGCGAGCCGCGCGTCGTCGTACCGGGCGGGAACGCCGATGCGCGGGGGCGTGCCCGTGTGCCTGCCGTGGTTCGGTCCGCGCGCCGACGGCGGAGGTCCGGCGCACGGCTTCGCGCGGACGCGTGACTGGCTGCTCACGGGGGCGGGCGCGGCGGACGACGCCGTGAACCTCGCCTTCCAGCTCGAGGAGGACGGCACGTCCGACCCCGACGTCTGGCCGCACCCGCTGCTGGTGCGCCTGGGTCTGAGCGTCGGGTCCCGGCTCGGGCTGGCGCTCGAGGTGACCAACACCGGCCCGCGGCCGTTCCGCCTCGAGGCCGCCCTGCACACCTACCTCGCGGTCGGCGACGTGCGGCAGGTGCGCGTGCGAGGGCTGGAGAGGTGCAGCTACCTGGACAGGCTCACCGGCACGCGTGTGCCGGCCTCGGGCGCCGAGCTCACGATCACCGGCGAGACCGACCGGGTCTACGACCGCGCCGGGACCGTTCAGGTCGTCGACCCGGTGGCCGGCCGGACGCTGGTCGTGGAGTCGACGCACGCCACGCACGTCGTCGTCTGGAACCCGTGGGTCGACAAGGCCGCGGCCCTGCCGGACATGGCCGACGACGAGTGGACGTCGATGCTCTGCGTGGAGACGGCCGTCGGGCTCGGCGGCGGGGTGACCCTCGAGCCGGGCGAGGAGCTGATGACGGGCGTGGGCCTCTCGGTCCGCCCGCTGGCCTGAGCGACGCCGCAGGACGCCGCTGGACGACGTGCGGCACGACGCGCGGGGCCTCGCCGCGCGTCGTCCGGGCGCGGCTGGGGAGAATGGCCCGATGGCGAGGGCGCGGCGTGGCCCGGACGCGCCGGGGGCGGGGTCTCCGGCGTCGGGTGAGCGCGGGCTGGAGACCTACCGGTCGATGCGCGACTTCGCGCGGACGCCCGAGCCGGCCGGGGCGGCGCCCGACGTGCTCGCCGGGGGCGGGCTGCGGTTCGTCGTGCAGCGGCACCGGGCGCGCCGGCTGCACTACGACGTCCGGCTGGAGCTCGACGGCGTCCTGGTGAGCTGGGCGGTGCCGCGCGGGCCGACGCTGGACCCGGACGTGCGTCGGATGGCCGTGCACGTCGAGGACCACCCCATCCAGTACGCGGACTTCGAGGGTGTGATCCCGTCGGGGCAGTACGGCGGCGGGGACGTCATCGTCTGGGACCGCGGCACGTGGGAGCCCTACAAGACCGGCGACGCTGCGGCCGAGCTCGCGGGGGGCGAGCTGCACGCGCGGCTGCACGGGGAGAAGCTGCGCGGGGACTTCGTCTTCGTGCGGACGGGCGGCTCGGGCTCCGGTGGGTCGGCGTCGGACGGCGGCAAGGAGCAGTGGCTGCTCCTGCACAAGCACGACGACCACGCGGTGGCGGGCTGGGACGCGGAGGACCACCCGCGGTCGGTGCTGTCGGGCCGCACGAACGACGAGGTCAAGGCCGACCCGGACCGGTTGTGGCGGTCGGACCTGCCCGCGGCGGAGGCGTCGGTGGCGCTCCGGCCGGACGCCGTCGGGGCCGACGTCACAGGGCCGAGCGAGGACGAGCTCGCCGCCCTGGACGACCTCGGGGCGGGGGGCACCTGGGAGGTGCACGGCCGGTCGCTCAAGGTGACCAACCTCGACAAGGCCCTCTTCCCGCCCGGGCCCGACGGCGCACCCGTCACCAAGCGCGACCTGCTGCGGTACGCGGCGCGGATCGGGCCGGTCGTCCTGCCGTACCTGCGGGGGCGGGCGCTGAACATGCACCGCTTCCCCGAGGGCGCGGGCAAGGCCGGCTTCTGGCACAAGGAGGCGCCTGGTCATGCCCCCGCCTGGTTGCCGCGCTGGGACAACCCGGAGGCGGACGACGGCGACACACGGACCTATGTGGTCGTGGACGAGCCGGCGGCGCTCGTGTGGGCGGCGAACTTCGGGGCCCTGGAGTGGCACGCGTGGACCTCGCTCACCGCGGCGCCGCGCAGCCCGACGTACGCGCTCGTGGACATCGACCCGGGGGAGCGGACCGGGTGGGACGACGTGCTGCTGCTGGCCCGCCTGCACCGCGACGCGTTCGCGCACCTGGGCGTGCGGGCGTTCCCCAAGCTCACCGGCAAGCGGGGTATCCAGGTGTGGGTGCCGATCGCCGTCGGGCCGTCGTTCGACGAGACACGCGCCTGGGTGGAGCGGCTGTCGAAGACGGTCGGCCAGGTGGTGCCGGAGCTCGTCTCGTGGAAGTGGGGCGTGCGCGAGCGCGGCGGCCAGGCGCGGCTGGACTACACGCAGAACGCGATCAACAAGACGCTCGTGGCGCCGTACAGCCCGCGGGCGGCGGCGGGCGCGCCGGTGTCGGCGCCGATCACGTGGGACGAGCTCGACGAGCCGTGGCTGCGGCCGGATGCGGTGACCGTGCGGACCGTGTTCGAGCGGCTGGCGGAGCGGGGGGACCCGTTCCGCGGGGTGCTGGCGGGGGCTCAGGCGCTGCCGCGGATCGGGTGAGCTGGTCCGCCCTGCAGGCGCGCACGTCGTCTTGATGCCTGATGCCAGTCGAGTGAACCCGGCTGTTCTGCCGCACTGCGGGGCCTGCCTCGCGCTAGCCTCCGGACTGCCGGAGCGACAGGGGCAGCGATGACGACGGTGACCAACGAGTACGACGCTCTCGGCCGCCTGATCGCGGTGACCGACCCGCTCGGTCGCACGTCGCGCACCGAGTACGACGCCGGCGACCGCGTCACGGCGACGGTCACGCCCTCGGGTGCCCGCACCACCTACGCCTACGACGCGGCGGACCAGCTTCTGTCGGTGACGAACCCGCTGGGCAAGGTCACCACGACCACCTACGAATGGTTCGGGGACCGGTAGCCGGGGCGAAGTCGAACGGGTCTGCTGCACGGATAGGTGACACCTGATCTGGCTTGCCTTGCGGCGGCCGGGGAGGATGTTGCCGTGCCCAAGCCCTACCCTCGCGAGTTCCGTGACGACGTGGTCCGTGTGGCCCGCAACCG
>JAEZZV010000090.1 GCA_023418375.1 Actinomycetes bacterium
GCCCAGGAGCACGACGCGGTCGGCGAGGTAGAGCGCCTCGTCGACGTCGTGGGTGACCAGGAGGACCGTCGTGGGCTCGGCGGCGTGCACGTCGAGGAGCAGGTCCTGCATCCGCAGCCGGGTGAGCGCGTCGAGCGCGCCGAACGGCTCGTCGAGGACGAGGACGCCGGGGTTGCGGGCCAGCGCACGGGCGAGCGCCGCGCGCTGCGCCATCCCGCCCGAGACCTGGCGCGGGCGGTGGTGCAGGCACTCGCCGAGGCCGACGAGACCGAGCAGCTCGCGGGTGCGGCGCTGCCCGGTCGTCCGATCCGTGCCGTCGGGGAGGCCGAGGGACACGTTCTGCGCCAGCGTGCGCCAGGGGAGCAGGCGGGGCTCCTGAAACGCGACCGCGCAGCGCGGGTCGGCACCGGTCACCGGTGTGCCGTCGATGAGCACCCGGCCGGTCGTCGGGAAGTCGAGACCGACCACCTGGCGGAGCAGCGTCGACTTGCCGCACCCGGACGGACCGAGCAGGGCGACGATCTCCCCGGGGGCGATCTCGATGTCGACGTCGGCGACGACGGTGGTGGCGGCGCCACCGCCCGGGGCGGGGAAGGCCCGTGAGACGCCGCGAAGGCTCACGGGGTGCGCGGGGTGGGCGCGGACGGACGTGCTGATGGCCATGGCTGGTCCTCGGGCTGCGGCGCGCGTGGCGTCCGCGGACCGACGGCCGACGGACGCTCGCGCTGGGGCGGGCGTGGGAGCGGGGTCGCCGACTGCCTCGGGTCCGCCATCGGACCGCTACGGGGGAGCCCGTCCTCGGGAGGGCTCCCGCCCGTCAGGCGCCGGCGCAGGGCATCTGCATGCCCATCGGCAGCGCCGTACACATTCGTGCCATGGCGCTGCCTCCCTCCGGCCGTGTCTCGCTGTGCGAGACCTCGCCGTCCGCTGCTCGGACCGGCGTCGCGGGGAACGTTAGAACCGGCCGCGAGCAGGTGACAAGGGTACTGCCGGGTAACTCCACATCCTGAGACGCGGCTCAGCCGCGCAGGCGCGCCGCCAGCGTGTTCAGCAGGGCGGCGCCGGTCGCCGCGTCGTCGACGGTGACCGCGACGCGGCGGCCCCCGGTCCGCGTGACCTCCAGGGCCTCGCCGCCCCGCAGGATGACGCCCACGCGGCCGTCGATGCCCATCCGTAGGCCCCAGCCGCCGAACTCCCGCAGCGGGTGCACCTGCACCACCTCGGCGTGCTCCACCTCCGCGAGCGGCACGACGACACGGGGCCGGGGCAGCCGTGCCCGGGCGACCAGCCCGCGCGCGTCGACGGTCACCGTCCAGCTCGACAGTCCGCCGACGAGGGTCGCGAGGAACGCGAAGAGCACCGCGGCGAACCACCAGGTGCGCGTCGTGGCGCCCATGATCGCCGCGAACCCGGCGCAGATCCCGAGGACGACCGCGGGGTGCACCCAGTCGATCCGGCGGACCCAGGTCGCGACCTCGCCGTCGGGCAGGGACAGGCGGGCGGCCGAGGCAGGGACGGGCGTCGTCGCCGGAAGGGCGGCGTCGCCCGGGGTCACCCAGGCCGCCAGGGCCGCGAGGACCAACGGGCCGGCGAACGCGAGAGCCAGGCCGCCGCCGATGTCGCCGGCGTCGGCGGCGGTCGCCAGGTCCAGCTGGGCGTGCAGCATGACGACCGTCAGTGCCCCGGAGAAGCCGGCGACCCACACGGCCAGGGCCGCGGCGAACCGGCGGGTGAGGGCGGCGCGGCCGGCGAAGAACGCGATCGCCCAGGCCAGCACCGAGAACGGGACGCCGAGCGCGGGCAGCAGGGCCAGCAGGGCGGCCAGCGACGACGTGCCGTCGACGCCGTCGGGGCCCCAGTGCGAGGCGACCGGGTCGGGCAGGCGGTCGCGCCAGGCGAGGGCCACCGCGGTGGCGGCGATGAGCAGGACCGCCGGCACGGCGAGCGTCAGGACCGTGCTCGCCGCGCGGTGGGGGACGGGCGACGTGGGGCGCGTGCGGGGGGGTGCCGCGGGTGCGGTCATCGGAGGGCCTCTCGGACGAGGGCGAGGGTCGTGTCGGGGGGGACGCCGAGGCGACGAGCCGTGGCGGCGACGACGGCGATGGCGTCGGTCAGCGGGGCGAGGTCGCGGCTCGCTCCGGCGCTCACCACAGCGCCGCGCCCGCGGCGCAGCTCGATCAGGCCCGCATCCCGCAGGTCCTGATAGGCGCGGAGCACCGTGTGCAGGTTGACCTGGAGCGACTCGGCCAGGTCCCGTGCGGACGGCAGCCGCTCGCCCGCGGCGAGGTCGCCGCGGGCGGCCGCCGCGCGCACCTGCGCCACGAGCTGGGCGTAGATCGGCTCCGACGCCGTGGGGTCGATCCGGAAGAGCACGCGATGATCATACTTGTTAGATCACAACTAGAACAAGTTGGCGGACGGTGCCTTCGGGCCCCGGGCGGGACGACGCCCCGTGCCCGACGCCCCGTGCCCGACGCGCGTCAGGGTGGGACGCCCGTCGGTACGGACGTCCCACCCTGACCGGTGCGCGGCGAGGACCCGGGTCAGATGTACATCGCCGGGTCCTCGGCCCAGACGGCCTCGGCCGGGAGCGGCGCCCGGCGGACCTCCGCCGGCACCCCCACCGCGACCGCGCCCGCCGGCACGTCCTTCACCACGACGGCGTTCGCGCCGATGCGCGCCCCGTCGCCGATCCAGACCGGACCGAGGATCTTCGCCCCGGCACCGACGACGACGCCGTCGCCGAGCGTCGGGTGCCGCTTGCCACGCTTCATCGACTTGCCGCCGAGCGTCGAGCCGTGGAAGAGCACGACGTCGTCGCCCACCATGGCGGTCTCGCCGACGACCACTCCCATGCCGTGGTCGATGAAGAGCCGGCGGCCGAGCTGGGCTCCCGGGTGGATCTCGATGCCCGTGAGGAAGCGGGCGACCTGCGAGAGGAGGCGTGCGGGCAGCCGCAGCCCGGGCTCGCGCCACATCCGGTGCGCGACGCGGTACGCCCACACGGCGTGCACCCCGGGGTAGCCCAGGGCCACCTCGAGCGCCGACCGCGCGGCGGGGTCCCGCGTGCGGGCGGCCTCCAGGTCCTCGTGGAGCACGGCCAGGAACCGCTGCAGGCGTCTCATCGCTCAGTCCATCAGGTCGGCGTACAGGGGGGTGGACAGGTAGCGCTCGCCGAACGAGGGGATGAGCACGACGATCAGCTTCCCGGCGTTCTCGGGGCGCTTCGCCACCTGGAGCGCGGCGGCGATCGCGGCGCCGGACGAGATGCCCACGAGCAGGCCCTCGCGCCGGGCCGCGTCACGGGCGGTCGCCATCGCGGTCTCCGCGTCGACGTCCACGATCTCGTCGTACACGGTGCGGTCGAGGATGTCGGGCACGAAGTTCGCGCCGATGCCCTGGATCTTGTGCGGGCCGGGCTGGCCGCCGTTGAGGATCGGCGACTCGGCCGGCTCGACGCCGATGACCTGCACGCCCGGCTTGCGCTCCTTGAGGACCTGGCCGGCGCCCGTGAGGGTGCCGCCGGTGCCGATGCCCGCCACCAGGATGTCGACGCCTCCGTCGGTGTCGGCCCAGATCTCCTCGGCCGTCGTCGCGCGGTGGATGGCCGGGTTGGCCTCGTTGGCGAACTGCCGGGCCAGGACGGCGCCCGGACGCTCGGCGGCGATCGCCTCGGCCCGCGCGACGGCGCCGCGCATGCCCTCGGCGGCCGGGGTGAGCACGAGCTCGGCGCCGAACGCACGCAGCAGGGCGCGCCGCTCCTTGGAGGCCGAGTCGGGCATGGTCAGCACGACGTCGTAGCCGCGGGCCGCGCCGACCATCGCCAGCGCGATGCCGGTGTTCCCGCTGGTGGCCTCGACGACCGTGCCGCCGGCGGGCAGCTCGCCGGAGCGCTCGGCCGCGTCGATGATCGAGACGCCGATCCGGTCCTTGACCGAGTTCGCGGGGTTGTAGAACTCGAGCTTCGCGGCGACGGTCGCGCCCTCGGCGACGCCCTCGACCAGGCGGTTGAGCCGCACGAGCGGGGTGTTGCCGATGAGCTGCGTGACGTCGTCGTAGATCCGAGCCATGGGTGTCCTTCTCTCACGGGTGATGGGGCGGCCGCCGCCGTGGGCAACCGTGCGTCGGGTGCGCGCATTCCGGGCGCGGGACGCGGGGGTGGGAGCCAGGGCGAGCGCTGGCGGCGACGCAAGGGCGTCGGGCGGGCTCAACCGCGCAGGGGCCAGCGCTCTACAGACAGGTGCAGGCGCAACACGGGCAGGGGCGGATGGCGAGCACGTGCACCCGCATGACCCCTCCCTCAGCGCTGGACGCCACGACGCTAGTGCGTGGACGCGCGCGTCTGCAACGTGGTCGCCGCCCCTCGGACGGCGATGGAGCGGGCGACGGGAATCGAACCCGCATGACCAGCTTGGAAGGCTGGGGCTCTGCCATTGAGCTACGCCCGCGTGCCCCGGAGCCCGGGACGGGGACCAGGGTACCCAGTGCCCGGGCGTGACCGGGCGCCCCTCACGCCGTCGGGCGGCCGAGCCCCCGGAACTCCCAGCCCGCGGCGCGCCAGGCGGCCGGGTCGAGCTTGCCCCGGGCGTCGACCACGCGCGGCGTCGGGGTGAGCGCGGCGAGCGCGGACGGGTCGGCGTCGAGGAACTGCCGCCACTCGGTCAGCACGAGCACGACGGCGGTGTCCTGGACGGCCTCCTCGGTGGACGAGGCGTAGGTGAGGGTGGGGAAGGTCCGCCGGGCTGTCTCTCCCGCCGCGGGGTCGAAGACCTTGACCTGTGCGCCGCGCAGGTGCAGCGCCGCCGCGACGTTGAGGGCGGGGGAGTCGCGCACGTCGTCGGTCTCGGGCTTGAACGCCGCGCCGAGGACGCCGATCGGCGCGTTCAGCACCGACCCGCCGCACGCCTCGACCGCCAGGGCGACGACGGCCTCGCGCTGGCCCATGTTGATCTCGTCGACCTTCTGGAGCAGGCCGGCCATGCGGTAGGCGCCCAGCTCGCCGGACCGGTGCATGAGCGCCCGGATGTCCTTGGGCAGGCAGCCGCCGCCGAAGCCCAGGCCGGCGTCGAGGAACTTGCGCCCGATGCGCGGGTCGAGGCCGATCGCGTCCGCCAGCACGGTGACGTCGGCTCCTGCCGCCTCGCAGACGCTGGCCACGGCGTTGATGAAGGAGATCTTCGTCGCGAGGAACGCGTTGGCGCTGACCTTGACGAGCTCCGCGGTCGGCAGGTCGCAGACGATCACGGGGGCGCCCTCGTCGATCGGCTGCGCGTAGACCCGGCGCAGCAACGCCTCGGAGCGCGCCGACACCCCGCCGATGACGATGCGGTCCGGGTGGAGCGTGTCCTCGACGGCCTTGCCCTCGCGCAGGAACTCCGGGTTCCACACGAGCTCGGCCTCGACGCCCGCGGGCGCGTGCCGGGCCACGAGGTCCCGCAGGCGCGCAGCCGTCCCGACCGGCACCGTGGACTTGCCGACGATCACCGCGTCGCGCGTCAGGTGCTCGGCCACGGCCCGCGTGGCGGCCTCGACGTAGCTGAGGTTCGCGGCGTTGCTGCCCGGCTGCTGCGGGGTGCCCACGCAGATGAAGTGCACGTCGGCGTCGGCGACGGCGTCCGCGACGTCGGTCGTGAAGCGCAGACGACCCGACCCGACCTGCTCGGCGAGAAGCGCGTCGAGGCCGGGCTCGTAGAAGGGGACCTTGCCGAGCGAGAGAGCGTGCGTCTTCTCCGCGTCGGTGTCGAACCCGACCACCTCGAAGCCGAGGGCGGCCATCGCGGCAGCGTGCGTGGCACCGAGGTACCCGGTGCCGATGACGCTGATCCGGGGCGCCGGCCCGTCGGTGGTCGCCGGCGCGTGCGCGCTCGCGGTGCTGACGGCATCGGTCATGGGAGGCTCCTGCTCGCTCGTGCGGGGCGGTCGCGCCGGTGCGCCCGGTGTGTCCGATCACGGTATAGGGCGGGCAAACTTCTTTCGACCCCAGCCCGGGGCGGGCGTGCCGTCGGTGGCGACGGAGGGCGGCGCGGGCCCCAGTAGGCTGCGCGGTGTCACGGGATGTGGCGCAGGTGGTAGCGCGTCCGCTTTGGGAGCGGAAGGTCGCGAGTTCGAGTCTCGCCATCCCGACCCTGTCCCGCCGACCTGGGACCACGCCCGCGGCCGGGCATCGTGGCGTGCCGTAAGATCGGCGGGCGGCGCCTGCGCGCCGACCGCAGGGCAGCAGGCTCCACGCCGCCCCGAGCTCGCCCCCCACACCGCCCCGCCACATCCTGGAGAACCTCTGTGAAGAGCGCCGTCGAGACCCTGGACGCCACCACCGTCAAGCTGACGGTCGAGGTGTCGGGTGACGAGCTGAAGCCGAGCATCGACCACGCGTACGAGCACATCGGCTCGCAGGTGCAGATCCCGGGCTTCCGGAAGGGCAAGGTCCCGCCGCGCATCCTCGACCAGCGGGTCGGCCGGGCGGCCGTCATCGAGCACGCCGTCAACGACGGCCTGCCCGGCTTCTACGGCCAGGCGGTCAACGAGGCCGGCCTGCGCCCGCTCGGCCAGCCCGACATCGAGGTGACGGAGGTCCCCGCGCTCACCGACCCGACCGCCGGTCTCACCTTCACCGCTCAGGTCGAGGTCCGTCCCGACCTCGAGCTCCCTGCCCTGGAGTCCCTCACCGTGACGGTGTCGGACGTGGAGGTCAGCGACGAGGACGTCGACGCGCGGCTCGACGCGCTCCGTGAGCGCTTCGGCACGCTCGTCGGCGTGGACCGGCCCGCGGCGGACGGCGACTACGTCGTCATCGACCTGCGCGCCGTCCAGGGCGAGACCGAGATCGACTCCGTCTCCGGTGTCTCGTACCAGATCGGCTCCGGGAACCTGCTCGAGGGCCTGGACGAGGCCCTGACCGGTCTGTCCGCGGGGGAGACGACCACGTTCGAGGCCCCGCTCGCCGGAGGCGAGCACGCGGGCGAGCCGGCCCACGTGACCGTCACGGCGACCTCGGTGAAGACGCGGGACCTGCCCGCCGCCGACGACGACTTCGCCCAGCTCGCGAGCGAGTTCGACACCCTCGCCGAGCTCCGCGACGACCTGCGCGAGCAGGTCACGCGCGTCAAGCAGCAGAACCGTGCGGTCGAGGCCCGCGAGGCGCTGATGGCCGCGCTGAAGGAGGCCGTCGAGGTCCCCGTGCCGACGAACGCCGTGCAGAGCGAGGTGCACCGCCACCTCGAGTCCGAGGGGCGCCTCGAGGACGAGAACCACCGCGCCGAGGTAGAGGAGCAGACGCGCGCCGAGCTCGTCGAGCGCATCCTCCTCGACACGCTCGCCGAGAAGCTCGCCGTCCAGGTGCGCCAGGAGGAGCTGCTCGACTTCATGGTCAACGCGGCGGCCCAGTACGGCATGGACCCGAGCACCTTCGTGCAGACGGTCGACCGCCAGGGCCAGCTGCCGGCCATGGTCGGCGAGGTCGCCCGCTCGAAGGCGATGGCGCTCGCGCTGCGCCAGGTGACGGTCGTCGACGGCGCCGGCGCCCCGGTCGACCTCTCGGAGTTCATCGGCACCGACGAGGAGGACGAGGCCGCCGAGGCCGTCGAGGCCGCGGAGGTCGGCGCCGAGGACGAGGCGGGCAGCGAGGACGCCAAGGCCTGAGGCCACCAGACGCCGGACCGCCGCGCCCCCCCCCGGGGGCCCCCCCCCCGGGGAACGGCCCGGGGC